>CAZCKT010000056.1:0-5637 GCA_964499355.1 uncultured Candidatus Saccharibacteria bacterium
TATATATCTCCCCTGCTGGTAACTCTTTTGTTGCTTCATCAAGAGACTGTGCTCCAATTGACATAAAGTAATCTGTGTATTGATGTAGCGGGTGCGATGAAAGATAAATACCAAATAAATCTTTTTCCCATTTTAGAATTTGCATTATTGATGTAGGTTCAACCTGTGGCAATGGTGTTTGTTGAATCAATTCCTGCTTGTTTTCCTCATTTCCAAACGAGAACATACTAATTTGCTCTGCATTCTCCTTTTTGGTATCAGCCTTGTATCTGTCATACAACACGGGGATTAAGGTGATCAATGCATTTCGTTCTCCCCAATCAGCTAACGCACCAGATTGTGCAAGCAGTAATAATGTCTTTTTATCTACTCGATCCAAATCTACTCGGGAAATCATATGATCGAGGTGTTTGTAGTCACCATTTGCAACTCGTTCTTCAACAATAGCTTCCAATGCTTTTTGGCTGGCTCCTTTAATACCTCGTAAGCCATAACGAATTGAACCAATATAATGATATTCGCCTTTTTCTTTACGTTTCTCTAATTCGTCTGCAAACCCTTCATCTAACCATCGTTTCTCAAGTTCATCATCGTGATATTCAATTGAAAACTCAAGATTACTTTGATTAATATGTGGCGGTAAAACTTGGATATTCATTGAAACTGCCTGAGCGAGATCATTCTCCAACTTATCGGCGTGTCCCATATCTGCCTGCATCAATCCAACAACGAATTCGATTGGATGATTAGCTTTTAAATATGCGGTTCTATATGCAACGACGGCGTAACACGCAGAGTGAGATTTGTTAAATCCATAGTCAGCGAATGGCAACAAATATGCGAATACTTGATCCGCAAGGTCTTGCGTGTACCCTTTCTTTGCCATTCCTTCAAAGAACTTTGGCTTTTCTTGGTCAAGAATTTCTTTCTTTTTCTTACCCATGGCACGTCGGAGAAGGTCTGCTTCACCGATGGTATATCCAGCTAACGAAACCGCAATTGCCATGACTTGCTCTTGGTAAATTGCATAACCCATGGTCTCTTTCAGTAGAGGTTCCATGTCTGGATGAAGATATTCAATTTTCTTTCTTCCATGTTTTCGTTCAATATAATCAGGAATATATGCCATAGGACCAGGTCGATACGCTGCACACATAAAACAAATATCGAGTATCGTTTCGGGGACCAGTTCCACCAAATATTTCTTCATTCCCTGACTTTCAAATTGGAATATACCATCTGTTAACGCTTTCTGGAACAAGACATAGGATTTCTTGTCATCCATAGGAAGCTTCTCCCAGTCGATGGTTATCCCATGCTGTTTATATATAGCTTTCTCGGCATTATTCAAAACGGTCAACGTCCGAAGACCCAAGAAGTCATATTTCATAAGCCCGACGTCTTCTAAGTATGCACCCTCAATTTGTGTAATGACTAATTCAGTATTTTGAGGGGCTCTTCGTTGAGGAACATATTCAACAACAGCATTTGGTGTAATGATATAGCCACAAGCATGGACAGATACATTACGGGCAATTTTCTTGATCCTTTTAACCGCCTCGACCATTTGTACTAATTTTGGATCAGCTTCTACATAACTCTTGAATTCGGGCATAGTTTCCATTGCCTCTGCGATAGGCATTGGTTTACCACGCTTTACCGGAATCATTTTTGCCACTTTATCGGCTTGATCTAAGGGGATTGCTAAAGCTCTAGATACGTCACGAATTGCGGCTTTAGTATCCATACGACCAATCGCACAGATTGAAGATACATTATCATGTCCATACTTATGCTCGATATATCGAATAACTTCATCCCGTCGGTCATCTTGAAAGTCGATATCGAAGTCAGGAGGTGAAGGTCGATATGGGTTTAGGAATCGTTCGAATTGAAGTCCCCACCAGAATGGGTCAATATCAGTAATTCTCATTGCGTACGCAACAACACTACCTGCACCAGAACCACGGCCAGGACCTACGATAATACCTTGACTTCTAGCCCATCGAATATAATCTGCAACGATAAGGAAATAATCATCATATCCTTTATCATGAATAACCTTAAGTTCATATTCTAGACGTTCTTTTGTAGCTTCTGTTATTTCGCCGAAACGCTCAAGAGCACCTTTGAAGGTAAATTCGCGAAGAACATCGCCTGCAGTTTGCCCTTCTGGAACATCGGGATAGCGTGGCTGAATTCGGTCAAAGAATATTGAATATTTTTCTACTTTTTCTGCTACTTCATTTGTATTTGCTGGGGCTTCTGGAATATCCGAAAAGAGCTCGTACATTTGTTCAGGAGTTTTTAGGAATAACTGATCAGAGTGCATTTGCATATGTTTTGGATCGTAAATTGTTCGTCCCTCTTGAATCGCCCAAAAAATATTTTGAATCTTTGCATCTTCATGAAGAAGGTAGTGAACATCGCCCGAAGCTACGAGCTTTCTATTAACTTTTCTGGCCAGGTCAATTAATAATGGATCCATAAAATCTTGACTCGCTTGATCTGACGTTTGTCGTTGGATTTCAATATAAAAATCATCACCGAATATCGAACCGTATTCTTCAACAAGTCCCATTGCTTTTTTCATTCCGGCTTCTGGGTTTGCCTTATTTGACCAAAACGCACCTGGAATTTCTGCTCCATAACAACCACTTAAAGCAATAAGACCTTCACTGTATTGTTTCAATAATGCTTTATCCACACGGGGTTTGTAATAAAAACCTTCAGTATTCGCAATCGTCACTAATTTCAACAAGTTTTTGTAACCGGTAAAGTTTTTTGCAAGGAGAGTTAAATGATAATACAACTTGTCTTCATCTTCATTTTTTCGAATACTCCCTTCTCTGTTTCTATAATCCTTTGAGACATAGGTTTCTACGCCGAAAATTGGTTTTAATTCGTTTTCCTTCGCGACTTTAGCAAATTCAACCACACCATGCATAACACCGTGGTCAGTGACTGCTACGCTGGTCATACCATATTCTTTTACTTTTGATCCTAATTCCTTTAATTTGATCAAACCATCAAGCATTGAATACTCCGAATGTAGGTGCAAATGAACAAAAGATTGATCAGCCATGTCGTGTCATCATATCAGGTTACCCAAGTGTTTCAACATCTGCCCCAAGTACTGAATCAAATACAGATTCCAATGCTGCTTCGGCGGTTGGAACTGAAACAGAAACAGGTGACAAATTCGAAGCATTCAAAGGTGACTGTGTTGAATCATGAATTACTTCTTTTTTGAAAACAATTTGCTCTTTACTGATAATACAAATTATTTGAATTGGAGTTCCATATACTTTGATCGCAGCTTTTGAAAGATATTCCTGATGTTTTGGATTTTCAAGTTGCTTTCGATGGAATTCAAACGGTACTTTAATCTCAACTTTGAGAACCTGAACTTGGGTATCAAACTGAACGCCACAGGGAATCGCTGGGACCAAAAATGTATAAAGATGCTTCTGTTCTTTTTGAACTTCCCGTGTAAAAGTTGGCCAGAGATCAACAATTGTGTCGAATGGAACGGCCTTCGCGACTACTTTTTTCAACTTCTTCTTTTTTAGTTTTCTTTTTTGTGCCACAACTTCTGCGACAGCAATTGGTTGCTCGATGACGATTTCTTCAACTATTACCTCAGATACCGCTGCTTCTTTATTTTCAGTGACTAGTTGTTCTTCTGGTTGTGTTTCAACGACCTTCTTTGGCTTTACTTCTTCAACTTCACGTGGTTTTGATTCTTTCGGTTTACTCGTCTCGCCTATTTCTGGTATCAATTGTATAGTTGCAAGTTGTAAAGGCAATCTTTGATCAAATGCATATTTCTGAGAACTATATGCCTCTAATAAAATTCGGATGGATTCTGAAAATTTTGCTTTTGAAAGTGTAGCAAGTTCACTTCCGACCTCTTCTGCCTTCTCTTTCTCAAGCATACTATCACGTAAAACAAGAATTACTGATTTCGTAAACTGCGAAATGTTTGTTCCACGAGCAAAAATTTCATCTAGCGTGTCTAATGCACTTTGTAACGATCGCTCTGCAATGGCAAGAACGTAAGAATGGACCAATTCTGTATCTGGTAACCCAAGTGCATTTCGAACTTCGTCGAATGTTAGTTCTTTATCTCCAGTAGCTGCAACAATAGTATCTAGAAGAGAAACTGCATCGCGATAGCTGCCACCTGCGTGGGTTACAAGGAGTTCAATCCCCTTTTTATCAACTTTAATCTGTTCTGATTCCATTATCCCAGAAAGTGATTGAGTCAACTCTTTAGAACCACCAAGTCTAAACTCGTACTTCTCACATCGAGACATGATTGTTGCTGGGATTTTGTGAGGCTCAGTCGTTGCAAGAATAAACGTCACATATGATGGAGGTTCTTCTAGTGTCTTTAAAAGCGCATTAAAGGCCTCTTTGGTCAACATGTGGACCTCATCAATGATATATACTTTCTGTTTTCCCATCGTTGGATTGTATTCGATTTTCTCTTTAATCTCGCGAATTTCATCGATTCCACGGTTTGATGCAGCATCAATTTCAAGTAAATCTAGAAACTTTCCAGCATCAAATGCATTACAACTCGAGCATTCTCCACAAGGTTCGCCATTTTTCAACCGTTCACAGTTTAATGCTTTCGCTAGAATTCTTGCTGTAGACGTTTTGCCCGTTCCGCGTGGTCCTATAAAAAGATATGCATGACCAGCTAAACCTTTGGTTAATTCGGCTTTTAGCAATTTTGTTATATGAGATTGCCCTATCAGTTGAGAGAATTCTTTCGGTCTATGTGTGCTATACAGTGATGGCATGAGGACAGTGTACGACACATGAACAACTGGTTCAACTGTTTCACAAAAATGATTGCGACAATCGTTATTTTTTGCCTAATTCCCTGGTTATTCTTGATTTGTCATCACCGTGCTGAAACTGAAATTGAACGGTCATGTCCGTATTGCATTCAAAAACGTCTCCACCTTCGTGCGTATTTCTGAAATCGGTAACATCATACTTTTTCCCAAAAAGTGTTACGACACAACGATCAGGACCAAACTGAGGTTCGTTCTTTGCTTTATTGAAGAAATACAAAACTATGGCAATACTTAGTGCGATAATTATCCCAAAAAGGTAAATAGCTTTTCGAGATTTCATCTAAACAGTTTACCCGAAATTCACACGATTGCTAGTTACTTCCAAGTTCCCTTCGCAATAATCGAGTGTCACTCCCCTATTGCTGTTGGTATGCAGCTGTCATATAAAAAGATAGTGAAGTGAAAAAATTGAGCACAAGTAACAAAAAAGGGAGCCTTTCGGCTCCCTTTTTATTACATCGTTCGGCTAAGCCGAATTATGCTATTTTACAGAAACGGTTGCGCCTGCTTCTTTAAGCTTTGCTGCAATTTCTTCTGCTTCTGCTTTTGCTACACCTTCCTTAACGGTTTTTGGTGCGCTTTCAACGAAGTCTTTTGCTTCGGTGAGTCCAAGTCCGGTAAGATCTTTTACAACCTTAATTACTCCGATCTTGTTTGATCCTGCATTTTCGAGAACAACGTCAAAGATTGACTTCTCTTCTGCTGGTGCTGCCGCTGCTGCTGGAGCTGCGACTGCAACTGCTGGAGCTGCCGCGCTGACGCCGAA
>CAZCKT010000057.1:0-5267 GCA_964499355.1 uncultured Candidatus Saccharibacteria bacterium
TCACTTGCTTGGAGTCCTGTCATTTTTCAAAAAATGCTCCTCGCATTGGACTCAAATAGTAAGATTCAAGAATGTCTTGGATGAATTGTGGGACTGTTTGTTTTTTAATATTTCGATCATAGGAAACAGACATATCACCTACACTTTTTGAAGTTATTGAACGATCTTCAAATTGATTAGGCAATGCCATTGCATTAGAATAATACAAACAAGCCAATTTCGATTGAGCCTCTTTGTATTCGGATTGCACCACGACATCTGGCGGAGTCGTATTTCTAGCTAGTATGTTGTAAGCTGTGTTTAGTGCTTTCAATCTTTTGTTATATGAGATTAGGAACGTTGGAATGTTTATCTCTTTAACATAAGCCCAAAGAATGTCAGTGTTTGCAGTCAATGTTTCTGCTATCGTTATTGTTGTGGATGTTACGTTTAGAATAGAATAGTAATTCCAATCAAGAATAACAAGGTCACCAGCAACAAGAATACCGGTCAAGCCTGGTGAACCTGTTATTGTTATGACAGAACCAACACCATTAGATGCAAGCCCTGTGTCTGTAAGTTGCCCAGTAGGAGCCTGTACGAATGAATCGCAACCAAGCTCTTGATCGAGTATCGCTACAGCTTCGCTAAGTGATACCCAGGACATTGTTAAGCGAACGCACCTTTTATGATTTGCTTAGGTTCAGCTACTACACCAGCATATCTTGCTCTTGCAGTTAGAATTTCCGAAAAGGAAACTATATCTTCTTTAGAGTAAGTTTGAGGGAGCAGTTTATCACCTCTTTGCGTTTTACCACCTGACAAGCAAAGAACTACATCAGTTGCAAGCACTGTCGCATCAGAAGTTCGGTTCAAATTCATTGTAGGGTTTACTCTAACATTGTAAGGAGGGACTCCACCAATACCGTTTGCAGCTCCAAGAGAACTATTAAGAGCATTTGCTACCCTAACAGCCATTGAAGGTTTGCAATAAACATCGTATTGAGCAGTCACGACATCGGAAACTACACCAAGACTTTTGCAATCATCCGCAACTTTATCAAGCATTGCTCCGAGTGTTAAACGGTCTCTTTGTAGAATGTCTGTTCCTGAACCTTGCCAAGCAACTGCACCAGCATTTGCAAAACCAGCGTCAGTGATTAGTCGGTAGTAGTTTTTGGATTTGGATGCGTAGAATTCCTGAACCATTAGTTGAAGAATCTCAACCATTTCAGAAAATTTTCTGTCTTCTAACATTTCCCAAGTCCAACCAACTCCATCAGCATAGGTTATTGCTTGCACATCTACAGAAGTTCCTTTTACTTTTTTGATCGAAACATTTCCACCTTCAACTAATTTGTCGAATGTAAAAGCGTTTGTAATATCAACGATTGAAAAAGAACCTTGATTAGGGTTGAATTGTCGAACCTTAAAAGCATTCTGATAGCGGTCATCCCAGTTTGTTACTTGGACAAATGTATCGAAAGCATATTGAGGATCTGGAATATCTGCTTTGCTGGTAAATGCTTGAATCGCTGCTCTTTCTACTCGACCGCCTAATTCTTGCGGAGCGTAGAAAAATGCTTGGATTGCAGTTGCGATAAGATTAGAAGCTCGCTTCGTGTCCGACTTGCTTACTAATTTTTCGACAGCTTGATGGAAAGCAGGGTGGAAAATTAAACTTTTATTATCTATTGCCATTTCGTTTTCCTTTTAAGTTGTTACGGCTCTGGTGCCATCAAAGTTTTCAACTTCGATTTTTGCAGTACCAGCCGCATATGTTTTGATCGCATATCCTACTAGTCTTCGACCAGTGGTTGCGGTTTTGTTGACCTCACCAGTTGGAGTACCTGCATCATATACAGCATTCCCTTGTGAGTATGTAACAGCATCGTCAGCATCTACTAACAATCGTTTTGCACCAAAAATGAAAAGTTGTAGCTCTCCATTCTCTGCACCGTTTGCCCAGAAGCCAAGTTTTCCGTCGATAAGGTCAGCCTCACCAACAGTTTTTGCAGCTCCTGCGATTGCGTGGATTTCTGAGATCGTTGATTTTTCAGATCTTAATTCGTAAGCCATATTTTATCTCCTACAGCGTGAATATTTTTTTAGGTGTTTCTTTAGCACCTTTTAAATCGAATATTTTTGCCTCGGATCGGGCTGGAGATTCCGTAGAATCTTGAATAGGTGACTGCTCTGTGGCGTCAACTTCAGTCATAAGTTCTTCTTCAAATTTGTCAACTTTATTTTTGCTCATTTTTTACCTTCCAATTCAGCATACACATCATCGAATGTTTTTGCATTTTTGCTATCCTCGGTAGATGGAGGCGGTGGATTTGTGCCAGATATTCCATCTAATTTAATCAATCCGTCATCAACCAATCCCTTGAATTCTATAAGTTTTGATTCCACAAATTCGTCTAGTTTGCCTGTCTCGGGGTTGAATGATCCAAATTGCCTTTCTAAAAACTTTTTATGTTGATCGGTTAGATTTCTAGCCTTGACGATTTCATCAATTTTAGATTTTGCATTAGATCTTTCAGTTTCGATTTTTAGCTTTTTATGCTCCTCTACAATCGGCTTCAAGTCTTCCAATTGTTTGTTAAATGATTCAATTTTTGGGTTCATCGGATCAATTACATACTTTTGGATAATCTTTGCGACTTTTGGATCACCTTCACCATCATATTCTAGTTTCCCATTGTCTGAAATCTTTACCTTGCCAATAATTTTCGATAGGTCGAAAAAATCAGAAGGGTTTCTATTTCTTAAATACTCTTTTACTTCTTGGTCGTTCATTTGTTTCCTCGTTTGGGTTGTGTTAGTTTCGGTGTTTGTCGAGTTACCGCTCTCGAAAAACTGCATTGATGCGATAAGCTCCGCACCTTCTACCCCAGGAATGTCGATTCCTTTTATTCCTAAGGCAAGACCTGTAATCTCAGTTACTCTCTCAACTATTCCCTTTGTTGGAGTATCTGAGTATTCAACATCCGCTTCCATTGAGATAACATTGTATTGATGATCTTTGTCAGATGCAAGGGCAACATAGTGCTGTAGTTTTCCGCCTACTGTTTGTATGGATTGCCCGACAACCTCACCAATTGATTCTCTAGTATTATCAATTCGAGTTTTCCCATGTCCTAAAAATGCTTGGATTCCAGCCTTGACATTGTTATATAAAGATAAAATTGAATTGCTTGTCCATTCCAATGGCTTAGAAGTTCCCCCCAATATTTTAGGATTTGAAATTCCTTCCTTAGCCAATAGGAAGACTTTTACAAACTTACCTTTTAAAGATTCTGGATTTTGAACGATTGATTTCCAGTCAATCCCTGCTTGAATATAACCGTTGATAATCATTGCATTTCTCCTATTAAATCATTGATTCTTGACACATCTTGACCGCCTTCCTCATTCAGCCTTTCATCCTCTAACTCTTGGTCGATAGTCGGGATAAATTCTCTGAATGTTTTGGAGGATATTATTTTTTTATCGTGTAACGGTGAGAATGTTTCAATCAGCATTTGGATGTAAGATGCAGAGACTTGTGGGAGTATTGTATAAATCCCAGTTGGGTCTAGTGCCGTACCGAAAAGAGTGTTGGAAGCTATACAATAACTTTTGAAAACTTGTTCCCACATATTTTGCTGTTTGGTTTTTTCAGAAGATATAGCAGCGTTTAATTCAAAAGCCAATTCTTTAGCAGTCGCTCGGTTTGACATTAACTCAGGATAAAGAAGATAGATGGGAATTGAAGTTGCGAAAAATATTCTTTGCATTCTAATCTGGATATTTTTGTCCAATGAATCCACGCCTTGCAAAGTTGCCTGAATATAACTTAACTTAGTTTTATAAAGTGCTAGACCTTCACCTATCTTCCATCTTCTGCCATCCTCTGCGGCTATCTCACTAGATTCAATTCTCGGTTTTCCTTTTAGGATATTCACAATTTGATCGAACCAGTTTTCGTCATCTACTTCAAAGTACGGTGTTGGATCTGCGAAAAGTTTATTCACTTGTGACCAATGTTGTAAACCATTTTCGACCTGTTCAATATCATCCAAACAGTAACCAACAACAGGAGGGGCAATTGTTTCTCCCGAAAATTCATCTTGCCCTGAATATTGCATATAGATCAACCAAGGTGATTTTATTTCTATTTCGCCTTGTTCTGAATTGTAAATAATACCTGTTACTTTCTCATACTTGTCATATATCAATCTGTACTTGTATTGATGCCAAGGCAACGCCCGAAGTCCAAGAGTGTTGTCATCTCTCTTGTAAAGTGCGATTGCTAGACGACCTTCTCTTTCCAACAGTTCGGAGTATTGCAAGGTTTTTTCAAATATCTGTTCCTGGTTCATCCAATCTTTCAGAACATTCACAACATTTTTTTCCCCAAAAACCTTCAACTCTCCGCCTGCAATTGCTCCAGCACGGTAATTGATTATTCGTTTTGCGACAAGTGAACCTTTAGAAGCTGTATCAAAATAGAGTTTTCGGATTTTGTCGATTTTGTCTGTATAGTTGGAAATGATTTCTCTAGCATCTTTTTCCTTCGAGGAAAGAAGCGTGGCATTAGGCGATGATGGGTAGCGGAAAGCCTGGATTGCGTTAATGATTCGTCTTGTTATATTCAATGGGTTTCCTCAATATAACTTTCCTAACGAGTCTAAATTTATGTCAAGGGGTTTTTTGGCTAAGGCTGAGAATGCGAGCGATGCGGCATCCGCTTGGTCATCGTGGTCATAGTCATTATCATCTTGTGTGAGAAAAACAAGCTCCTCGATAAAGTCAGAATTCCAATGAGCCTCTTTTAAATAGATGATTCCATTTTGGAGAGCTGCGGAAAGAGGTTCCCATCTGGTATATTTCTTTCCAGATTCTCGGAAAACTCTAGTTATGTATCCTGGCAATTTCTTGACCATCGCATCCGCCTGGTCTTTACCCGCCTGTCCTGGGTCTTGGACAATTCCAATTTCGCACCGTCTTCCATCTGTTTGAGCGGTCAACTTGATAATGTCCTCAGTGTCACCACCTCTTTTTCTAAATCGGATAATATCGAGAATATAAAAATCACCTTTTGCAGATACACCTATTTTCACTCCTGCCGTCCAGTCTGGATCTTGGTTTTTGTCACTTGGTTCTGTTGCTGCTCTATCCCAAACCCGAATTTCTTTTACGATTCCTGGAATATGGGAAACTATTTTCCCCTGAAAATCTTCTCGCGCAAAATACATTCCAGCCTCAAAACTAATATCCCAATCACCCTCACGCCACGCTTTTTT
>CAZCKT010000058.1:0-1618 GCA_964499355.1 uncultured Candidatus Saccharibacteria bacterium
ATATTTCTCAATGAGCTCATTGGTGATCGAGTCAACCGTTTCTTCATCGTCCCACTTAAAATACGACAATACATTTTTTACATCCCTCTTCAGTAACTCAGGAACTCGTTTGGATTCACGGACATCTATTGCTTGCGGAAAATCTATCACAAATGGTTTCTCTTTCCACCATAAAATGTTAAACGCTGACAAGTCACCATGAACGATACCATTTGCAAGAAACAATTCGACTAAATCAATCAATATTTGGGCAACTTCTTGATATACCTCCGGGGGTATTTGTACATCTGAAAGTCTCGGCGCCGGGCCACTTTCGTCACCAACATATTCCATTAAGACTCCATTTTTCAAAGGTTTTATCATTTTGGGAATAAATTCACTCTGTCCTGCTAACGTTTTAAGAAAGTATTGTTCACGCATTACCCATGTTTCTTGAATAAATTGTCGACCAACATCATTACCCTTCTTTATTGCTCGTAGTATATTTGCACCCGTTCCTCCAATGTATCGATCCTGCAAATAGCCTTTTTGCGTCTGAAACGCTCGAGATTTTTGATCGTGATACACTTTTAGCGCGTACGATGCGTCATCGTTTTCAGACTTAACTACCCAAACTTTTGCTTCTTTTCCCGATTTTAACTCTCGGATCGGAGTAACCGGAAATTTTTTTTGCGTTAGTTCAGCTAACGCAGTTTCTAATTCTGTCATTCATTATTGAAAAATTTTAAGAAAAAGCACTATATTTCATAGTGATCCGTCCTAATTTGTGGCTGATTGAATCTAGTTGCGAAACGCTCTAGTTTTGCTCATCTTCTCGGACGGACAGAAGACTGATGCCGACGTTTTTATTTGTCATGTCTCGAGAAAATAAACTTAGTTATTCAGAAATACTGAATAGGTAATTATAAACAATCGAATACGTGGTGTCAAAGTTTGAATATTTCTAACGACTAGAAGAAAGACGCGAGAACCATTTTGTAAAACTTCTTATCATTCAAGTATTGGTCGATGATAACAAAGTCTACCCCAGCATTCTTGGCAAAATCTCTGTCAGTTTTTGAATCACCAAAGTAAATATACGATTCTTTTGGTTCATCATATTTTGCAATCAATTGTTCCAAACAGTATGGATCTGGCTTTTCGTGCCCTTCGTCTGCACAAGAAATAACATGTTCAAAATAACGGGTCATATCGTTTAGTTCGAAGATTTTCTTTTGAGAACCGTATTGTCTATTGGTACAAACAGAAATAAGTTTTCCGTTTGCTTTTAATGCATCGAGAAGTTCCTTCGCAGCATCAAATGTATGCATTTGCGCGAACTTTTCTGCACTATTTATGTGCATTTCTTCGTTTTGCTTTACTAATTCTTTCGGATCAATTGACCAACCTAAGTGCTTTACTGATTCTTCGAATAACAAATGCATTGACGTACCTCGTGCTCTGTAGTGCATATCGCGTAATAAAACTTCATCAACTTTAGGATCAATCGCGGTAAAAGTATCTACAAATAACTGCTGATTAATTTCGTATGAATTTGTTAGTGTATCGTCTAAGTCGAATACAAAGTGTTTTTTCATTATTATTTGGGCTTCTATTTAAGATGTAATTATATCACTTT
>CAZCKT010000058.1:1718-5257 GCA_964499355.1 uncultured Candidatus Saccharibacteria bacterium
TCATGGAAGATTATACTCTTTTTTGGTACAATTACGCAGGAACAGGACAACAGTTTTCGGAGCTTTTCTCCCCCATTCATTTATTATTACAGAAATTATGAGGCTTGAACTCACAAATATATCGAAATTTTATGGCGCAGACCTGTTGTTCCAAAACGTCAACGGGTACATCGATGACGACCAAGTTATCGGCTTTATTGGTAATAACGGTGCAGGTAAGAGTACCTTGTGTAACATCATAACGGGACATGATCACGAATTCGACGGACAAGTACATAAGTATCCAGGTGTTCGCATCGCTTATTTCCGTCAGATGCTTGAATCATCAATGCAGAGTGAACAAACTGTTTTTGAATATGTTTTAAGCTCTCAGGAACATGTTCTATCAATTGAACGAGAGTACCAAAACATCCTCAATCGCATGCAGAATGAAGAAGTAACTTCTGCCCTTCTAGATGAATTTGGAAATATTCAGGAAGCATACGAACTAAACAGCGCTGCTGACCTCCTTGAACGAATAGAAGCTGTTTTAAACGGTCTTGGTATTTACGAAATTTTGGATACAACTATTCCAGGGCGTAGAAACATCACCTATCATTCAAAACTAAAAGAGTTATCCGGTGGAGAACGTAAAATTGTCGAACTCGCAGTTATCTTACTCGATAAATCTGCAAATGTGTTGATCCTCGACGAGCCAACAAACCACCTAGATATGAATGCTCGAGCTTGGTTAGAAACATTTATTAAAGGATTTCGAGGAAGCGTCATAATTGTCTCTCACGATCGTCACTTACTCAATGCAGTCGCAGATGAAGTATGGGAGATTAGTGATTTTACATTAACAACGTACAAAGGGAACTACGATAAGTATGAAAAGTTAAAGAAAGAGCGGCTCGAAGCCCTTCGCCATCATTACGAAATGCAAAAACGAGAAAAGGAACGTCTAGAAGCAATTATCACTGCATTTCAACGAAACGAGAGAAACGGTGGTAACTACGTAACCGTTAAACTTTATAATGCGACGAAAAGTCGGCTTGAACGATTTATGGAAGATATGATGCCAGAGCCACCAAAAGATCGAGCTGAAATGCGATTAACGCTACAGAATATACAACCAAAAGGTTATACCGTTGTTAAACTCGATAATTTTTCATTTGGGTATGACAATTCGCGAACTCTTTTCGAAAATCAGACGTTAGTACTCACGAAAGAAGATAAAGTAGCATTACTCGGAGCAAACGGAACAGGTAAAAGTACCTTCATGAAGTTGATTTTGACAAAATATGCGGCAATGCATGATTTAGATCCAGCATCTTTTGGAATTGAAGATTTTGCAAAAAAGTATAAAGAGAAATTAATGCAGGACAAAAGCTTTTATGTAGGTCCTGGAATCAAAATCGGGTACTATTCCCAGCATCACACACAGTTGACAGGAGATTTATCAATTCGTGACTTACTGTGGCAATACGACATCAAAGATGAATCCCAATTTCAAAGCATTATCCGAAGATATCATTTTTCGAAAGACACAGTAGATGAAAAGAAAATTTCATCTTTAAGCGGCGGAGAAAAGAGCAAATTACAATTCATATTACTCATGCTTTCAGGTGCAAATACCCTACTTCTAGATGAACCAATTAACCACCTTGATATCGATTCCATGAAAGTTGTTGAGCAAGTACTTCACGATTTCACTGGTTCATTAATGGTTATTTCGCACGATCGATACTTTCTTTCACGGGTGATTAACAAAATTATTCACATAAAGAATCATGGATTACATGAGTTCATGGGAACAGTTGATGAATATATTGCGACTACTTTGTAATCTCGAGTCCAGACATCAATTCGTCACACTCTGCAACTTGATCGAGGTCCATACAGAAGACCAGGTAGGAGAAAACACCTGACTTTCCAACGATTTGATCTTTTTCTGTACAAGGTGCTGCAATAACATCATCATTTCCGGAACATTTGCCTGTTGTTGTGACATTCTTTGCTAATGTATAGCCGCCATCAGCAATGCCACCACCGGATGCGCGATAGAGATTTCCAATATATTGGTTTTTGACTGTATTTACTTGCAACAAAGGAAGGTTTCCGTTTGAATATCCAAGCCAATCAACACCTAACTGTAAAAGATCCGTGCCATTTTTTGAAACGACAACTCTATCTGTAATGTCTGTATCCTTATAACTTTTAAAAACATACCCAGATGAATTATGAAACGTTAGTTTTTCAGATTTTGAATCGTTCTTAACAGTAATGACTGAATTTTCAACAGTTTCGTTTGCTGGAGTAAATGTCTCAGCAGTCAACGTTGGGGTTGGCGTCGGAGTAGCGGTAACAGTCTTTTTACTTGCATTTCTCGACATATAGACTGCTGCTCCACCGAGTAAAACTAAAATAATTGCTATGACAATAATTGCATTTTTGTTCATACTTTCGAATTCAACTTATTTTCTAGTATACCGTACATAAAATGCGATTGCGACAAACGAACGAAACGAGTACACTAAATCAGGATAAATTTATTGCAGTCCTATGTTTCAACCTTCACCAGAAATCTTAAAAAAATACGCTGATGTCTTAGTAAAATTCGCACTTTGGGGTGGAAAAGGTGTTAAAACGGGTGAAACTGTTTGTTTGCAGGTTCCTGAGAGTTCGCGTCCAATGTTAGATCCGTTAGTTGAATCAACACTAGAAGCTGGTGCAAATCCATTGATGATGTTACTCCCAGAAGGTGTTGACCGATGGGAAAGTTTACCTCGAGTTTTCTATGAAAAAGGTTCGCTAGAACAAATAACCTACATGCCAACCGATTATTTACTCGGACGAATCAAGAATTGTGATCACTACGTTTGTATGATTTCTTCAGCAAATCCGAAAGAACTCGAAGGAATTGATAGTGCAAAAATAATGGCACGGCAAAAAGCTGTGAAATTCTACAAAGATGCGCGAACACAAAAAGAAGATTCGGGGTTGTTAACCTGGGTTTTAGCTCTGTACGCAACAGATCCAATGGCAGCGGAAGCAAAAATGTCGCTCGAAGAATATTGGCAGCAGATTATTTCTGCCTGTTATTTAGAAGAGGCAGATCCAATTGCTCGTTGGCAAGAAACATTCAGAATGATTGATGAATATCGACAAAAACTAACAGCCCTTCAAATAGATACAGTTCACGTTACCGGTGATAATATCGACTTAACCGTAAAAGTTGGAGAACACAGACAATGGCTTGGCGGAAGTGGTAGAAACATTCCATCGTATGAAATCTACGTGTCACCAGATTGGCGGGGAACAAATGGGTACATTACGTTTAACCAGCCACTATATCGATTTGGCGCTGTCATTGCAGACATTCGACTTGAGTTCAAAGATGGGTTAATAATCAGTGCAACAGCTTCTCAAAACGAACAACTTTTGAAAGATATGGTTGCAGTTGAAGGAGCAAATCGTATTGGAGAATACAGTTTAACTGACTCACGATTTAGTAAAATTACCCGATTTATGGCAGAAACTTTGTATGACGAAAATGT
>CAZCKT010000059.1:0-5222 GCA_964499355.1 uncultured Candidatus Saccharibacteria bacterium
GTAGCAATCTACATTCGACGAAGTGGATGGGGCCGAGGAAGCAACACAACAGTACGCGTAGCGAAATTTATTTGTGTTGCAAGGTGGCCGAGTCCCGTTTCCCGCTAATTCTTTTGTTTCATTTCCGTATTATTCATTGATAGAGACACAGCTAACCGTTGAAAAAATCGGTGCTTTTTGATATAATTCGCTTCATGTCTCTGTTTGGATTTAATGGTGAAACTGAAAAAGCAAGAAGAATAGATACTGAACTAGTATTGATACTTGAAAGTGAGTTGCGCGAACCATTGATTGCTAATGCATTACAAAATTCAACGAGTATTAAATCGCTACTCAATAGTTTGGCTTTTGTTTTGCATTCACATTATCCAATTCGGTCTCATTCATATTCTCTTGGAGATCAAATACTTTTTGGTTTGGATAAAGATAAGACTGACTGCAGATTGTCGGCAACTGTAATGGGTTTAATTATGGAGTATTCAGGAGCTTTTAATGAAGTCGCACTTGCATATAGACCTGGCGATGACATACATATCGGTGTAATTGGAAGGCGAGATGATAAATGTTACTTTGTTGATTTTATAAATCATTCTGATTACTATCGTGTTATTGAATTATCTGAGGAACAAGTACTTCAAAACAAATTGTTTCCAATTACAGGAAGCGGAATTCGTGCATTAGATAGAACAATGAATCGATAACAATATGTCACAACCGAATAAAGATAATGGCGAGTTGTTTAAGGAAGTAAATAGTAAAATTGAAAGTTTACTTGTTGAGCAATTTAAGGGTATTGATCTTCGAAAAATAACGCAACATGCGGCCTCAGTTGAAGATCTAATTTCTAGTCTTAGTGTTTTTGTTCGTGATCGATTTCCCATTGTGACTCATAGGTATTCACTAGTTAATCAGGTATTGCAAGGTGCTGATAAGGCGCAAACTGATTGTAGGCTATCTGCACTGTTGCTTGGACACTTACTTGAAAAAACTCACGTTTTTGACCAGTTAGCGTTGTATCATGAGCCAAGTTCAGATTTACATATGGGATTAGTATGTAACAAAGATGGCATTAATTATAAAGTGCATTTCTTTAATGATTTCCCAGGATATCATGTGTCGAAAATTTCTCAATCTAAAGTTGATGAATATACATTGTTTACGATAGATGCCAAAGGAATTGTTCGGTGTGATAAGCACCTGATGGTTAGTTAGAGAAAAACAAATTTCTCAGGTATATAATTACTAATAAACTATTAATCTTTATGATGAAATTTTTCATTTTTCATGGCACTTTTACCAAAACAACATCAAATTGGTATCAGGAATTTGCAAAAACAATGCGTAATCTTGGGCATGAAGTTGTTGTCCCTCAATATCCGATTGATGATTTTGATGCAATCACAGCAATTGGTGAGAATCAGGCAAGAAAAAAAACTGATAGAAAACAAACTTTGGAAAATTGGACAGATTATTTCGAGCTTGAAATATTACCTCAATGTAATGGTGAAATGGTGTGGATTGGTCATTCGCTCGGGCCAGTATTCATGCTTCATTTACTAACAAAGTTCGATATAAAACTTCAAGGAGCAATCTTTGTCAGTCCATTTTTAGAGAGGTTACCGGATACTTCTTGGCAATTTGATGTAGCAAATGGAACTTTTTATTCAAATGCATTCGATTCAGAATTATTGAAAGAACGCGTTGGTTTTAGCTATGTATTATACTCATCGAATGATCCTTATGTTCCAACAAATCATGCTTTGAAATTTGCTCAACTAGTTGATTCGACAACGTTACCTGTAAAAGATGGACATCACCTTGGTGGTAAATATACAAAGCTACCTTTAGTTGAGGAACTCGCCAAAACATTCGTTGGTTATGAAGAATCTACTGATATTTCATATCTTGCAAAATAACATGACACTTAAGCAAGAAATTTACGAATATTTAAAAACACAACGTTTAATGGCTGTTGCGACCTACGGAGAAACACCGTGGATTGCAAATGTCTACTACGTTCACGACGAGGAATTAAACCTGTATTTCTTAAGTAAGAAAAACAAGGAGCATTGTTTAGCAATCGACAAAAACGATCAAGTTGCTGTTGCTATTGCTGATTCACATCAACCTCTTAAACCACCCCAAGTTGGAGTCCAACTCTATGGCACTGCAAAAAAGGTGAATCTACTCGATCAAGTTGGTTGGATGTTTCAGATGTGGAATAAGCTAATCGCTCCAGACGCAGACGAATTTCTTGAGAATCCTCAACAGTTCCTTGATGCAGGACTTGCAAGTATTTACCGGATTACTCCAAAAAAGATCAAGTTCTTTAATACCGGAATGGCGGAGAAATCTCAGCATACAAGAATATTTGAACAGTAATAGCGTATAATACCTCATAGTGTCAAAAAAACTCCTGGGCTATAATCAGCTGAAAGGGCAAATTCGAAATCATTCATTTGAGAAAATAGGTTTGATAACGGGTACTTTTGACATACTCCATCTTGGTCATATTCAATTCATGAAGCAATCTCGTAAATCTGTTGATTGTTTGGTCGTTGGTATTTCCTCTGATGAGTTCGTTCGAATTCATAAAGGTGAGAATAGGCCAATATTCCCCGATTTCGCTCGAGCAGAAACTGTAGCTGCTCTTAAAGATGTCGATTTTGTCTTTATTATTAATGATGATATCCGTTTCTATTCGCCAAACTCGATTTCATTTCTTGAAACTGTCATTCAGGAACTTGGCGTTTCTCGTTTACTACTTCATGAACCTTCAGATACTTTTATAAACGAAAAGCTAGCTATTGCGAACAAGTTGAAAGTTACAACTGTTATTAATCAAGAAAAGAAGGTCTACAGTACTAGTGAGGCTATCAATAAGATAATCGATTAGTTACAAGTCGCGTTTGGATCGTTGCTTGTTTTACACTTTTTTATTGATTGTGTGGATCCATTGTATAGAACATAATCACCAATTTCTGGAACAGATTTATTAAGAAGTACCAAACGCGTCGTTTGTTGGAATACTTGTTGATCTGTACCAGCTGTTCCTGAATAGACACCTGCTGTAATCATTGCCATTTGAGGTACTTGGAGTTGATACGAATGAGCTGAATCACCAGTTACACTGACATCAACATAAGGAACTTCGTCTGCGCTTGTTTTTGCTAGAATTGGTTTTATTCTATAAGTAGAAATTTTTGATGCTCCTGCTCCACTAACAGAGAAACAAATATCTCCAATTACTGATGAAATACCAGGGTTTGTATCTGCAAGGTTTCCATCTACGAGAAGTGATGGACAGCTTATTGAGGTCATGGTCAACGTCGTAGGTAAACAGGTAGTTGTCCCTTCACTAAATCCAATGACACATTCACCGACGACACGAAGCTCTTTCGTCGCTGTTCTTTCAAATCCTTTTACGAGTAATTTTGAAGTTGCTTCTGTAAATGAATTATTCTTCTTTAAGTGAATAAGAATTGTTGAATTTGCAGCTGCGACGCTAGTTGCGCTTGTTGTATCAACCATGAACGCTTCCATACTTTCGTTGTCGAATAGTTTGAATTGGATGATTTGGTTGTAGTAATTTATTTGAGCAATACTATTTTTGTCACACTGTTTAGTGACGTCGGTTTGTGTCGGGCTACAAAGTCCAAGCGTTGTGTAAGACTGATTCTCAGGTGACTGATCACTGATTGCAAAGAACTTATACGGTGTTCCTGCTGGTTTCAATGTTTCTGGATTTGAACTTTGGATTTTTAGTGTTAAGTTTTCAACTGCTGACTCTGCCATTGTCTCTGCTCGAGTTGAAGCTTTTTCTTCACCTTGCTGCTTGATGTCTTGAACGACACGGCTAGTAATGGCGAATGCGATAATTACTGATACTACAATAACAATAAGCACGAGTGCTAATGCTTGTCCTTTTGCTCGGGGTTGTTTCATACTTCACTTTATTGATTTTTTACAGAATTGTCAATGACTTTCACTACTTGTACATCTGTTAATCTTATGTATACTATGCGCAGATAATTAATGTGAAAAAATATGAAAATCTGTATCTTAGATGATGCTGACCCAGACGATCAACTTTACCCGTATGCACCAGAATATTATTTAACTGGCCATACGTGGGAAAAATATTTTTTACATAAAGACACTGCAATCTCTCAAATTAAAGAAATAGCGGCAAAAGATTTCGATGTCGTGTTGAACCTATGTGATGGTGCTTGGGACGAAAATCGACCAGGAATTGAAGTCGTTCAAGCGCTTGAGAAATTTGATATGGCGTTTACCGGAGCTGATCAGTATTTCTATGAACCGACCCGTGAAGCCATGAAAATGGTTTGTGAGGTAAATAAACTAGGGTTTCCTCGTGGAATACAGATTACTAAGCGCTCAGAGATCAAAGAGATTCTTGAACATTTAAAGTTTCCTATGCTTGTAAAACATCCAAACTCGTACGCGAGTGTCGGAATTACACCTCAATCGAAAGTGGCAAACGAAGAAGAACTTCGGACACAAGTGACTCGTAATATGAAGTTATTTGGTGGATGTTTAGTTGAAGAGTTTATTGAAGGTACTGAATATTCTGTACTTGTTGTCGAAAACCCTGAAGATTATGATAAACCGGTAGTCTTCTCGCCTATTGAAGTGTTGTTTGCTGCTGGCGAAACATTTAAACATGAATCGTTAAAGTGGGTAGATTACAACAAAATCTCGTGCCGAGAAGTAACTGATGAAAAGTTGAAAAAGGAATTAGAGTATATGGCACAAAAGGTTTTTACGGGTCTAAAGGGAACCGGGTATGGTCGTTGCGATATTCGACGAGATAAAGCAGGAAATCTTTATTTACTCGAAATAAACCCAAATGGCGCTGTTCTTTATCCTCCAACAGATCCTGGAACTGCAGATCATATTCTCGCACTTGATAAACGGGGACATGCATTATTTGTAGATCTAATCCTTAAGTCTGCTGTTAAAGAGCAGGAAAATAGACAGAAAGGTTGGCAGGTAAAGTACTATCCAGAAGGTGGTTTTGGGTTGTATGCAACAAGACTTTACAATGAAGGAGATGAAGTTCTTTCGTTTGAGGATTTACCACATACTTTGGTGAGTTCTACTAAAGTTGAAAAAATGAGCGACGAAGAAAAAGCAAAACTGTACTCAACCTCATTTCATCTTGCGAAATCACTACTCTATGCACCTTCAAAATATCCAGG
>CAZCKT010000060.1:0-5197 GCA_964499355.1 uncultured Candidatus Saccharibacteria bacterium
GTGGCGGCACTGGATACAAAGGTCGTATGGCGATTTTTGAAGTAGCAACCGTAACTGACAAGATTGCTTCTGGAATCGCAAGAAATGCAGAATTTGACACATTAGAAAAATTAGCTGAAGAAGAAGGCATGATAACTATGGTGCAAGATGGTTATCTTAAAGCTGTAGAAGGTATAACAACTATTGAAGAAGTCGCTCGTGTTGCAAAGAGCGACAGTGAAATAACGTAATGTAAATAAACATGGATTTAAACACAGGAACACCAATTCAAAACCCAAGTAGTTCTGTACCACCAGTACCTGAACAAAGCCCCTCATTGCCAAGTTTCGTTAGTACTACTCTTCCTGCACAAATCCCACCAATGCCATCAACTCCTGTAGACACTACTCAATTGAATGCTAATCCGGTTATAGTTCCAGCTGTATCCGAGACTCCTACCCAATTACCGCCACTTGATGATCCAGAACATAGTCCTGCGTTTATTGATACGTTATCTGAGCTTAAGAGACTCGCTGATGCGCCAGCAGTGGTGACTCCGTTAGCAACACCTGTTACCTCTCCAGCGGTTGTCGATGTACCCGTAGTACCGTTAGAAAAAGTCGAACCGATGACAGAACCTGTTGTGCCTACGGTTGAGGAATCAATACAAAAAGTAGAAGAAGTCAAACCTGATTCAACTGAATTAAGTAATGGATTGCCCCCACTTCCTACAACTGAAGTGACAAATCCAACGAGCACTGTGTCAGAATCTCCGGTTTCACCAATGCCAACCTTTGCAGCGCCTCCAACTGAATCAATGGCAAAGTCCTCTGAACCAGTTCTTCCTGATGCATCATTCGCCACGCCAAAACCAGTTGCAACTATTGAGATTTCGGGACCATATGAAACCAAAGCATTACTAGACCTAGTCGTTCAAAAAGAAGCTTCGGACCTGCACTTAGTAGTTGGGTATCCGCCAATGATTAGAATCGATGGAGATTTAGTCAATGTCGGGAACACGCCGCTTGATCCGAAAATGGCCAAAGCACTGATTTACGCAGTTCTTCCTGATGATAAAAAAGAACAACTAGAAGTTAATCGTGAAGTTGATTTGGCATATCAACACCAAGGTGCTGGACGATTCCGTATAAATGCTTATTGGCAACGAGGATATCTTTCTGGCGCATTTCGTTTGATTCCAACTCGAATTCGAACCATTGATGAATTAAAGCTTCCTGATTTATTCCATAAATTTGCAGATATGGAGCAAGGACTGGTGCTTGTTACTGGACCAACAGGTCACGGTAAATCAACAACATTGGCTTCTGTTATTCATGAAATTAATATGAAGCATCCGAAACATATTCTTACTATTGAAGATCCAATTGAATATGTTTTTCCACAGCAAAAAGCACTTGTTTCGCAACGAGAGCTTGGGGATGACACACATTCATGGAAAGGTGCACTTCGATCAGCTTTACGTGAAGATCCTGATGTCGTACTCGTTGGCGAAATGCGAGATTTAGAGACAATTTCAGCAGCAATCACTGTTGCAGAAACGGGTCACTTGGTGTTTGCAACATTACACACGAATAATGCGGCGCAAACGATTCAACGTATAGTGAATATGTACCCAGATGTCCAGCAAGAAGAAATTCGATCTGAACTTGCTGATGTTCTTGAGGCTGTAGTTGCACAACGATTGATTCCAATTAAAGGTGGTGGTCGACGAGCAGCGCTTGAAATTATGTTGATGACACCAGCAATTCGTAACCTAATTCGTGAGAATAAGATCTACCAAATCGATAACATTATCAGAACGAGTATGGATATCGGTATGATTACCTTAGAGAAATCATTGCTCACGATGTATCGCGAAGGTCAAATTGAGCAAGAAGACGCATTACGTTATGCACTTGATCCAACTGAAATGGCTAGATTACTTGAAGAATTAGTTTAATGGAACCAAAAAAATTATTTTCTTATACTGCAGTTAATAAGGAAGGAACGAGAGTTAAGGGAAATCTTTCAGGTGCAACGAAAGAAGAAGTTGTCGCACAACTTTTTCAACAAGGACTGACACCAATTTCACTTGACGAAGTTTCTCGACTGTTTTCATTAGAGAAGCTCAAAGAGGTAAACATTGGAGGTGTTCCTCTAAAGGACAAGATGATCTTCTTGAAGCAGTTTTCAATTATGCTTAATGCAGGGCTTTCGATAACTCGAGCGCTTGAAGTACTTAGTTTACAAACTAACAATCCACGATTTAAGCAAGTATTAAAAGATGTATTGAAATCGGTTTCTGGTGGCGTGCAGCTTTCTGACTCATTCGCGAAATATCCTGATGTTTTCGATGTTATTACGATCAATTTGATTAAAGCGGGTGAGCAAAGTGGTAATCTTTCGTTGATTTTAAGAAAGCTTTCTCGTGAATATGAACAAAAAAATGCATTGGCAAGTAAAGTAACTTCAGCACTTGCCTATCCAGCAGTACTTACTGTCGTTATGGTTGGTGTTGTTGTATTCTTAGTGGCAATTGTCGTTCCTCAGCTTCAAGATGCATTTAAATCATTTGGTGCAGAGTTACCTTTGATTACTAAAATGGTTATTGCCTTAAGTAATATCTTTAATCATTATTGGTACCTACTAATTATTGTCTTGGTCGCCGCAATTATAGGATTTAGATACTTTATTTCTACGCCAGAAGGTAGACGAGTTTGGGATAAAATCATTATCTCTATGCCAATATTCGGACCACTTTTTGTAAAAATTCAAGTAGCAACATTTAGCCGTGTGTTGTATCTGTTGTTTAGCAGCGGTGTTCCAATTCTGCAAACGTTAGAACTTACTGAGGGAACTTTAAGTAATGTCTGGTTCAGAGATGAAGTTGCAGCAATGCGTGATCAGGTTAAACGTGGTGTTTCAATAGCAGTACCTTTGTTACAGAGCGCATACTTCCCTTCTCTCGTGGGTTATATGGTAAATGTTGGACAGGAAACGGGACAATTAGACACCGTACTTAAGAAAGTCGCAAAATATTACGATCTTGAAATTAAAACGGCAACATCGACCCTATCCTCGTTATTAGAACCAATTCTTCTGGTTGTCATGGGATTGGTTGTTGGTGTGATTGTTGCAGCAATCTATTACCCAATGTTCCAATTGACACAGTCGATAAAATAGTTTATCGTGATAGTAACTAACATTGCTCTATTATAATAATGAAATCTAAAGCGTTTACCCTCGTAGAACTCTTAGTCGTAATGGCTATTATCAGTTTCCTATCTGTCGGTGCATTTGCAGGTTTAAGTTTCGGTCTTCGTCAGGCTCGTGATGTGCAAAAGAAGAAAATTGTTGATCTTGCACAAACAGCATTACAAGCATATTACGCAGACTATGCAGCATATCCAAAATGTGCAAATGGCCAGTCACCAGCAGGTGCAACGGCTCCAGGTTGGTACGTCTGTACTGATTCATTTCCACGTCCAAGCTCAACAGCAGCAGGATTTTTGATTAATAATGCAGGTGTCGGTGGTGTTAAAGATTATTTAGAGGGTGAATGGCCATCAACAAATGCAAACGCAGATCCAGGTGCAACATCGGAATACCTTCGATATTATGTCTTTCCTGGAACAGGTGGGGCAACATCAACACCTTTGAAATACGCCGTATGTGTCACGGTTGAAAACAAAAATAGCAGCACAAACCTAATTCGTAAGGGAAGTTCACCAGCAACAAAAGACTGTTACTGTGCAGGTACAGAATACTCAGATGTTGCTTGTATTGGAATGGCTGGTAGGTAGTGCTTATGCTCTACTGGGCAATCGCGGGGATTATCCTTTCAGAATATGTTCAGTTAATTTCTGATCGTGGTTCATTTCTTGATTCGATTTGGGGAAGATCACAGTGTGATTCATGCAAGAAAGAAGTTCCTTGGTATGCATTGATTCCTTTTTTCGGTCGGTTTCTTTCAAAGGGAAAATGCCCAAATTGCGGAAAGAAAATTAGTTGGAACTATTTTATATTTGAAGTTTTGTTTAGTGTTGGGTGGATTTTGATTCTGTTTGGTCTATTTGCAATTGGATTAACTTCTGTTCTGATTTTAGCGAGTTCACTAGTTTTGTATTGTACAACCGCATTGTTGATGTATGAGGACTACAAAAGATACTCTGTTCCAGTTTCATGGTTAGTAAGTTGGATTGTCTTCTATTTTTTCACTTGGTGGGCGAATGGTGCTGGTACGCTGTATTATTGGGATACTTTACTTATTTTAGCGGTGTTAGGTGTTTCAATTCTCGTTGTATACTTACGTAAATCTTCGGAAGACCGATCATTTTCTGGAATGTTTGGTAGCGCCGATTTATTTGTATTGGTTTTATTTGCCTTGTTGTTGGGTTTTCAAAAGACAACATGGGTTCTCGTTTTTTCTATGGTGGGTGCAGTATTCTTCTTATTAAGCAAAAAGCGTTTAAAAGTTGGACAACGATTACCTTTATTGACCGTTATGCTTCCTTGGGGGATTATTGCGTTACTTCTACTCTAACCTATCGAATTGAAACATTTACGAATCTCGATACACCTTTTACAGCTGCGACATCTCCTAGTTTTGCAGTTGACTCAATAACGTAATCAAGGTTTACATTTGCCACTTGAGCTTCATCAAAGTCAGGTGTTTCGCAGGTAATATTAACGCTGGTCACACGAATATCGTTATACGTTAATACCTTATCGCAGGTTAAGGAATCTGTATTTGAAATACAGAAAGTAAAGTCTTTATCTGCATTTTTTTGCGCGTAAAATGTCCATTTATCGCTAGAACCTTTAGATTGCCAAGAAACCTTTGGTGAACCACCAACTGAGCTACATTTCAAAGATCGTGGATCTGCGTTTTTAACTCGTAATTTAAAGTACTCACCTACAAATTCGCTTTCGTTACGAACCGCAGTTCTTGCGTCAATCAAATATGAACCTAATAGTAAGGAGTTAAATGATTGAACTACCATTAAGAAAATAATGGCAATCAATGTCATAGATACGAGTGTTTCGAGTAGCGTAAACGCAGCTGCTCTTGAATAATTTTTATGGTGCACTAGTTCGATAAACATCTAAGCTTAGTTTGAACGGTAAAAAGTCTTTGCCTGAGCATTTATTTTCTATACAAGCTACGATTATTTCCAAGCTAACATCATTTGCTGTATCTCTATTTTCTGAAGCTGAT
>CAZCKT010000061.1:0-272 GCA_964499355.1 uncultured Candidatus Saccharibacteria bacterium
TGTAAGTGACGAAGAAATTCAAACGACACACGAAAAACGCACATATACAGATCTTCTCGAAGATCCAGTTGGGTACAGATCTCTCGCTGCAGAATTCGAAAAATACAATAATGATTTAGACCCACTGTACATAAACCCTGTCCATATTTCATAAATGAAGACGGCGATTGTTTACGATTATGTACCTCAACTTGGTGGTGGGGCAGAGCGTGCACTCATTGAGCTAATCAAACACTTTCCGAATGATTCAATTGACGTCTATTTTGGGTTTT
>CAZCKT010000061.1:282-5112 GCA_964499355.1 uncultured Candidatus Saccharibacteria bacterium
AATCGAAGAATTGATAGGGAACAAACATATTCATATTGGTCCAAAGATTTCATTTCTCAAACCTATTGCATTTAGAATTATGAATTTTTTGCTTCCTTCTTTTTATGCAAGTTACAATCTTCAAGGCTATGACTTGGTAATAAGTTATACCGCATTTATTGCTCACGCAATTATTCCACCTGTAAAAGGAAAACATATTGTCTACATGAATACACCGGCAAGATTTCTTTGGAATTTAGAACATGCAAAAAGTTTACTAAAAGACATCACTTCACCGCTTCTTATAACTGATATTATGCGCTACCGTTCGCAGTTTTATGACCTTGACGGTATCACTCGTACAAGAAAAATTCTTGCAATTTCACAAGCGATAGCAACGAGAATTAACTCTTTCTATAATCGAAACTCAGAGATCTTATATCCAGCTTCCATACCCGATGAACTATTAAAGCAAGATTTCGATAACCAGGCACTTAAAAATGAACTCGGTACTTTTTTTACTCATATTTCTAGGATTGAAAGTTATAAAAATATTGATTTGGTACTTGATGCGGCAATAGCAGGAGAATTTTCCGAAACTGTTGTGATAATGGGCGGCGGGCCATACTTAAACGCTTTAAAAAACAAAATGAATAGGCAGAAAGGCGTCACTTTCACAAGAAAAACGCTTACCTCACTAAATATTACGGTTGAGCAATGGAACAATATCATTTTTACTGACTATATTGAAGAATCAAATAAAATGACATTCCTTGCAAATGCTTCCGCATCGTTTTCACTAAATGACGAAGATTTTGGAATTACAAAAATTGAATCACTCGCAGTTGGTACTCCAGTAATTGGATTAGCAGCAGGTGCGACACCAGAAATTATTAAGGAAGGTAAAAATGGCACATTATTTGACCATGCCACTGTCGCAGGATTAATCGATGCAATCAAAAAACATAAAGAAATCATTTATTCAAAAAATACTATAAAAGAATCGGCACGTAAATTCACAAATAATGCGTTTCACTCTAACCTAGAAAAAATTCTTCATGCGTGAGTATGTTAGTGGATTATTCTTAATTCTTGACTCAAGAAAATACACAGATGATGTAGCCTTTCTAGGAATATCTCCTTTCGAAGGTCAACAAACAATTGTTGTAAAAGGTGGTAATCGGGAAACAAGTAGGCGAGGCAAAGCACTCGATATTGGCAACGCACTTAAAGCAAAATTATACAAGAGACATCACTACTACTTAACAGAATCCGAGATTGTCGAATCATTTTCGTTTTTAAAAAGTGATTTAACATCAATTGTTTTATTCCAAATTTTACTTGCGGTGCTTCGTCAAACTTACTATCTACCTGAACGTAAATTCTTTTTTTCTGTGTACAACTCACTTCTTGAAATAAACCAATCTAAAGATATTGAGCGAACACAACTTGGGCTTTTTCTATTAACCATGAAAGTTCTAAATTTCTATGACATAGTCTCATTTCCTTTAGCATGTCAGGTTTGTGAATCGAATATCTATCAAGGGAACTTCGATTACATGGGCTTTTATTGTGAGGAACATAAAGCAATTGGCGGAACCAGTTTTTCGCTTTTTTCAAACGAATCTCGAATTGATTTTCTCAGAACAATGCTTAAAGAATTGTTAAACGTCACAGTGACTTTTAACCCTGAATCGTAATTTTTTTCTTCCAGAATACTGCCAGGTTATAACCAAACGCGAGTACCAAAAATATTCCAATGACAAAGGCAATAGAAGTCATAGGTATTGTATCTGCTGCTGCTGTAATGAAATAAACAGTGACGGCATATGGCAGATTTTGAAGCATCGAAAACGATGAAAGTGCTGTAGCTCGATATTTTGATTCAACAACGTTGTTAATAATAGTTGATGCCTCGTTTTCGATCACTGGACTCATGATATTTCTAACTAAAATGGTAAAAGCGCCAACATATAAGCTCACAAACGGTGATGCTAACAAACTAAGACAGTAAAGTAAGATCCCTATCAAATAAAGGGTTTTAGGTTTATATTTATCTCGCAATTTTGATGCTAGTACTGACGAAGCAGCACCTGCAAGGCATAACACTGAAGCAAGAATACCAAGTTGAATTTCAGTAAATCCGAAATTAATTCCTAAAATATCATTGACGCCTTCATACATAATAACCGTAACAAATAAGACACTTAATATAGCTAATGTTTGCTTAGTGATCTCTGTATTTGCAAATAACTGCTTAAATCCTCTCCAATTCTGACGTAAGTAATTTTGCAAAGTGAATTTTTCTGAATCAACTTTTGGCTCAGTGAGCAATAAACTGAAAGCTGCGCCAACAATAGCAATGACACCAGAAATAATAAACGGTGACCCTACTGAATACTTGTACATGAATCCGCCGATTGATGCAGAAACAGCTAAGGTAATCAATCGAATTGCAGTCATATTCGATATTACTCGGTTATAATGAGATTCCTTTTTCTCATCTTTAAGCGAATCGTAAATCGTTGCTTCAAATGTTCCCGATTGAAGTGCACCTGCAAGATTCATTAGAATCAAACAATAAACCATATGTAGCAAATTTGGAGCAACACCCATCCAAATGTTTGAAAGACCAGAAAACAAATATGCTAAAAATAAAGTTTTTCGTTTACCTAACAGATCACCTATTGCACCGGTAGGTATTTCAAATATGATTGTCGATACAATCATTACCAATTCCAATATTCCAACCGCGGAATAGCCACCATAACGTGAGTAATAAAGCACCCAAATTCCGAGCCAAAACCATGAATTGTATAACGCATTCAACAGGTAAAGAATTCGGATATTTTTCATTTATTCCGTCGCTAAGTTACTGGCATAACCTGCAATAACACTTGCATTATCAGTACAATATTTCCGATTTGGAACAAACAATTCACACTTAATTCCTTTTTCTTCAAAGTACGAAAATAAGATATCAGTCAATCTCTGGCTAGAAGCGACTCCGCCGCCAACAACTAATTGTGTCGCACCTGTTTCCTTAATCGCTTTCTCGACTTTTTGAGCAATGTGAGTAAACGCTACGCGCTGAAAAGATGCAGCAACATCCGCAATGAAATATTTTTTGTATGTTTCGTGTTGATTTGGCAGTTCTTTTTCAACATACGTTCTAACAGCTGTCTTTAACCCTGCAAAGCTAAAGTTCATTGTATCGTCGTGCTCAAGAGGAATAGTAAAAGGCACTGCATGACTATCACCAGTCTCTGAAATTCTTTCGATTTCTGGACCACCAGGATATGGGAGACCAAGAATACTTGCTACTTTATCAAAAGCTTCACCGATTGCATCATCAAGTGTTTCGCCAATAATATCGAATTGTGTTGGAGATGAAAACGTAACCAATTGTGTATGACCACCAGAAACAATAAGCCCTAAGAATGGAAAGTTTGGTTTTTCGGTAAAAGAGTTGTCAACCCACACTCCCCAAACATGAGCAACTACGTGATTAATTGGGATTAAAGGTACATTTTTTGCTTTTGCGAGTGCAGCCGCATAGGATTCACCAACTTGAACCGCTGGTGGAAGTCCAACTTTTGCAGCGACTGCTACTGCATCAATAGGGTAACCTTCAATAGCTTTGAAAAAGTTTGTGCCTAATTGCTCAATATTCTTAATGTGTTCACGCGCTCCTAATTCTGGAACTACACCGCCGTATTGCGCATGCTTTGCAATTTGTGACATTGTCACTTCTGCAATTATTTTCGTACCATTTTCCACAAGGGCAAATGATGTCTCATCACAAGTTGTTTCAATTCCTAATATTGTCATATGTAATTTTATCATTTCCGCGAATTTTTTGCCTTTTCAAAAAATTCGCGTATTATTGTGCATCTACTAAAATTTTTATTGAATTATGGAACCAGAAAATCAACAAGTTACAGAATTACCAAAAGAAGCAACTGTAGTATCAGAAACACCAGTTGAAGCGCCTGTTGCTGCAGAGCAAGCTCCTGCAAAAAAGAAAAAGAATCCAGTAGTGACTATTCTTCTTGTACTTGTAGGATTAGCAGTATTGTGTTGTGCATGTACCGCAGGTGGTATTGCCGCTGTCATGTATGGGGTTCAGAAAAGCCCACAAGCCGTTGCTGTAAAAAGTGTTTATACCGCGCTAAATGAAGGTGATCAAGAAACAGTCAAGAATTTGACTTCGACAACGTTATATAACGATCTATTCACACCTTACCAAGACGGAACTACTATCGCGAGTTTGTTTAAGGGTCATATTGAAAAAACGACAGTAATATCTCTAAATGTTGATAATGATACTGCTAAAGTTGTTTACAAATTAACAACAAATGGTGGAGTTAATGGAATCAGTTCATTTACTTATGCCGAATTAAAGAAAAATGACAATATTTGGGTTGTTACTTATCTTGGCAAACCAACAACTGATTCAACATCAACTGCGACGCCAACTCCTACAGAAATTGATTACTAATAAAGGTACAACTTTCCTACGAAAGTTGTAAAGCCTCACTATTGGATAAACGACCGTTTTATGGTATCGTGTTGATACTATATGAACCCAGATGCCGCTGACAAATTACATGTGTCAGTAAAAAAATTTACTAGGATAATGATTGTAATAGCAGTTGGCTTTATAGCGCTGTTTCTTTTCATATTCCTACAGTTCAAACAGAAAGAATCACAGCTCACTAGTTATGGAAATGTGACCGATTCTGCTATTGGTAATTTTCTGGAACATTTACCAGAGAGTAATTCAGTCAAAGTTGAGAAAACAGTAAATGGGATAACCTTTGTTGTAAAAGGTGGAGAAGGTAGTTCACT
>CAZCKT010000062.1:0-1640 GCA_964499355.1 uncultured Candidatus Saccharibacteria bacterium
TATATCACTTAAACTGGGAATTTTAAGGTGCTCGTTCCAAATCCAATTAAATTTGTTACCAACGAAACTACGAGGTAAGCGACTCCAACTACAATCAACCCAATAATCGAATACTGGATTGCTCCTTGTGCTGCTTTAACCTTTGGAGCCTCACCACCACTCATAATGTAATCTATACCACCTCTAATCATAAAAAACGTCGCCAAAATTGCGGCAAAAATAAAGAAAAGATCAAAGAAACCTGAAATTCGAGATGCTGCCTCTGATGGCTGCACAAATCCTGTAACTGTGGTTGGAGTACCAATAATATCTGTTCCTGTAACCGCTTTAACTTTAAAATTCTCTAACATATTTTTCCTCGTTAACTAATTACCGCCAGAAAGTCCTTTTTGCACAATAGCCTGAATTACAAATGCAAATGCAATAATTACAAAACCAATAATAGCGTTGGTCATCATAGCTTGCGCTGCTTTTACTTTACCAGGATCGCCTGTGCTGATCATATACGAGATACCAGCATAAATAAAAATTGCAACGAACAAAATACCTGCAAGTGGAAGGATAATGTTCAAACCTGATCCAACAACAGACCATATCGTAAGATTGTTATTCCCGAGCGGATTATTAATCGTACCGATATTTTGAGCAGAAATTACTAAATCAGACGCGATTGAGAGAAGTTGGTAGTTCATATATTCACTCTTAATTTATCGTAATATTTAAAGTACTCATAATAATAGCGGTAATCGAAACGGCACCAAGGATTAACAAAAGTCCCATTATCGCATTCTGAATTTGTTCCTTTGCATCTTTAATCTTGGTTGAATCACCACTACTTGTAGACATTTTGTAACCTGCCATGGCGACCAATACAACAGCTGCGGTAATACCAACGGCAACGGTCACCGGTACAACTGCATTAAGGAATGTGTCGAATTTTACATTGTCTCCTGCAATACCACCCAAATCACCAGTAGCACCGTCTATTAGCACTAAAGAAGGAGATGCCGCTGCATGGACAATAAATGATTGTAAGAAGGAATATATCATATCTCAATCGTATTATAGCAGCGTCTGAGGATTCTATCAAAACGTAACTTCTTCTGGGCGAGGATCGCGTAGATCTACAATGCCAACTTAATTGTGGGAATTCATGCTTTTCAGAACAAACAAATTCACCGGACTCCTTAGATTTCAGTTTTCCATGACAAGTTGGGCAAACTAACGATGACATTGCAGTTTCTTTTGATTCGACGAATTCGCCTTTTTTGGCAAGAACAACAACGATACTTGGGGTAATTACAGTCCAACTAAAATAATTCTGTAAAAAGTTTTCAATTCCTAAAAGCCAAGACATAGGCAATAATTTTTTTAAGAATCTACTTCGAAGAAAAGAGCAGGAGTAGACAGCTTCTAACGTAATCTTATTTTTTTGTGCTAATTTCCTAAGAAAACCCAATGAAAAATTATACATAATAGAAACTTGTCCATCCTTTATTCCTTGTGCGTCTTGCTTATGAATAACTTGAACAGTTCCTTTTCTGAGATATGAAACAATGTTGAATTTTAACGTTTGGCGAATCAAGGAAACAATATGATTTTTATTTGCAAATTCAACGGCATCATCAAATGTTTCTCCG
>CAZCKT010000062.1:1650-5108 GCA_964499355.1 uncultured Candidatus Saccharibacteria bacterium
TTTGCAAATTCGATAACTGCTTTTCCGCCTGGTTTTAAAACACGTGATAACTCTGCAATAAACAAATCCAAATCTTTTAAGTGGTGCATAACTCGAACGGATAACAACGCATCAACCTTTTCATTAGCAATAGGCATCTTGTAGGCATTTAACGCCAGGAAAGAAACCTTTTCTTTCTGAGGTGTTAATACAACTCGCCCCAATCCCTGAAGTAATTCATTCGTCGAGTAATCGGCCAATATGACATGTTTCGAACTTTCTCCATAGACTGAAAGCAATCTGCCATAAGCACCGCCTAAATCAATAATTTCTCTTTTTGATAAATCAGGCAAATGTTTTGCAAATATCTTTTGAAACAAAAGAACTTCTGATTGATGTTCATATTCACGACCAATCCAGAAATCACTATAGCTGTAATTATTTAATTCATAATTAGCTACAAAGTTTTTTGGATCATTTTTCATATGTTTTAGAAGTGACAGAAATTAACATACCTGCGGTAACAAGCCAGGTAAAAAGGAGAACCCAAGATTTCAAATAAGCAGGAGAAAAGACACCAAGTAATCCCCAGAAAGCAATATATGCGTATTCAAAAAGAGCAACTTGAACCTCAGAAAAACCAAGCTTTTTTAAATGAAAATGAAAGTGATATTGATTGCTAATTAGCATCAACTGGATAACTGATTTCGGCTTATAATGGACAATTCTTCGTATTATTACCCACAACATATCCAATAAAGGTAATGCAAAAATGATTAGACAAATAGCGAGCTTAGACGTATCGATTAAGGATATTCCTGCAATAATAAATCCAATTGGACTCTTTCCAGCAGAGCCAGATAGAATTTTGTTTGGATAAAAATTATACACAAGAAATCCAAAAAGAGCGCCGGAGAGTGCGATAGAGAAGAGTGCTGAGGTCGGTTGATTGTAGAGAAAACTAACTAAGAAAAGGAGTAACGCTGAAATTCCCATATCTCCTTCAAGGAGTCCATCATTTCCACCAATCCATTTAATTGCGTTTATTAATGGCAAAACCCACAAGAAAAGGAGTAGATCACCGGGAAAGACGAATCTAATCCAAGGAATAGTTTCGAGAGTAAAATGCCAGATATCTGTCGTTATATATCCCAGACCGAAGGGCACATGAAACCCACTGAAATCAATTGGAGAAATTACCAATAAAATTGACGCTAATATATGAAAAAGGAACTGAACTCGTCCCGTTAACTCAAAAACATCGTCAATCATACCGACAATAAGCAATACCAATATGGTTGCGAACCATACAATATACGTAGAAAAATCCGAAACGGGAATATTTATTGTTTTTGACGAAAGTAAGACAACACCACTTACCAACAAGAATGGAACGACATATCCAATTCCCCCCCACATCATCATTGGCGGTTTATCTAGTCGGCGTCGCGCTGCTTGAAGTTTTGATTCATAATCTTTATCTGACAGACCTTTTTCACGTTGCTCTTGAATCTTTTTTAATGCAATTTCAGGCGGTTCCTGAATAGCCCCAAATCGTTTTGCTAATACTCCAACCCAAGGGGTAATAAGAAGTGCAAGCAGAAATGAAATTCCTCCGGCAAGAAGATACGTCGTTAACATTTAAAGTCCTCCTAACAGTAAAATCGGAAAAGCAATCACTTTCACCATCAATAATAAGAGTATCGAAGTTATAAGCAATAAAAAGGTTGTTATACCGTATCTTCCGAAGGTATAAACCAGCATACTTGTCAGCACAGAAAAAAGAAGAACACCTGCCATTCCATACCAAACATAGGGTAGTAAAGAGAGATCTTGCACTGCATGTTCTCTAAAAAGAGGAATTAACGATCGACTTCCAGGATCGAATAATATTCCCATCCCCTTAGAAATTAGCGCTGTATTTCTAAAAAGTAAAAGTCCAGTAAGAGCAACAATTCCAACATTTACCCACGTTAGAAAGTGTGTAATAACAAGAACAAAACTTGAATACTTAACTTCTCTAATGACTCTCTTTATTTTGTATATAAAACCTGACCAAAACGAAACTTCGATAGAAAGAGGTAATTGAGTTGTCGTTTCAGTTGTTGCCATTAAACTAATCGTCTAATTTAAGAGGCATAAGTATGTGTAAGAATGTTTCAAGAGAAGGTTGAATAAAGACACCTGGAGCTACCTTTGTCGTTGCTCTAAATACAATTGATTCATCAGCAATCAAGGTAAGAATATCTAGTAAGAATTTTATTTGGAAAGCTATTTTTAATGGTTCACCTTCATGTGTAACTTCCAGTTCTTCTCGAATATTACCAACTTCAGGTACTTGCGACTCCATAACAAGTTTTCCATCACCGAAGCTTAATACTACTTTTTGTCCAATTGCAGATTGAGCAAATACACCGACGCGCTTCATGGATTCGAGCCAAGCACTTCTAGAAACAGTAACTTCTACTTGATGTGCAACAGGAATTACAGCCTTATATGCAGGGTATTCACCTTCAATCAATCGAGCATACAATTCAATATCTCCATATGTTAACAAGACGAAATTTCCGGCTTTTGCGATTTTACAGGTAACGGTGGATTGATCTGCAACAGAGGAAATAAATGAATCTCGAACAACTCGAACCATTTGTTCTAAAGCTGATGCTGGTATAACAACCTGTTTTTTTCCAGAGAATGCTGATTGGGATTTAGCGGTAATCTTGGATAAACGGAAGGTATCTAGAGCAACCATTGTTACTGATTCCTCTTCGACTTCGACATTAATACCAGTCAATATCGGTCGAATATCATCATTTGCAGCCGCAAATGTTGTTTTATCGATCATTGTTCCGAAAAGGTCGCCAGGAAGAGTAAATAGAGTATCCATATCGCCTGATTCAAACAATGGAAAATCTTCCACGTCTCTGGTGGTAAATTCTGCGGTACCTGCTTTCGAAGTAACCTTAACAACTCCTTTGTCTTGTGTAATTTCTACAGTATCAGACTTCGGTAAAGTATTAATGTATTGAGAGAACATCTTTGCATTAACAGATGTCTTTCCTGCGACTTTTGCATTTAATTGTGCAGTTGCTGTAATCTGCAATTCTAGATCAGTTCCAGTGATTCTAATGGAATCTTTACTGACATCTAAAAGAATATTGTTTAACAAAGGTAGGTTTGCTTTTGCGTTTACTACTTTACTAGCGATGTTTACATAACTAGAAAGAATCTCTGCACTAATCTTGAATTCCATTCCCTTTGCTGAAAACTTATATGCAAGATTTTACCATATCTATTATGAGATATTTCCTGTTTGGTATTTCACTTTTCTTTAAAAGTTTCCCTCTTACTTTCTTTATATAAATAGACTTAGTAATAGAGGCTGTGGATAAGTGGATATCCATGTCGCTAACATTGCTAGATTCGGCTTTTATTTGTCATTTTCTGATGTAGAGAATTAGCAGTTAATTCTTACGTTA
>CAZCKT010000063.1:0-5054 GCA_964499355.1 uncultured Candidatus Saccharibacteria bacterium
CCGAGAAAAATATAGAAAACTAGATATTTTAATGATTGATGATATTCAGTTCATTTCAAAATGGGAAGGTGCTCAAGAAGAAATATTCCATACCTTTAATGTACTTTCTGGAGCGAACAAACAGATAATTCTTGCATCAGATAGACCACCAGCACAGATTCAGAACTTGGCAGATCGACTTCGTTCACGTTTCGAAGGAGGGATGATGATTGATATTATTCCGCCGAATTATGAAACACGTGTCGCAATACTTGCAAACTACAATAAAGAGCATAGTCCACCATTGTCGTTAGATTGCTTAGAAGCAATTGCGACATTAGTAGAGGATAATGTAAGACAATTGATTGGTGCGTACAATAAGGTATACACTTATGCAAAGATTACAAACACCCCAATGGATCGTGAAACAGTAGAGAAAATCATAGGTGTCGACCAAGAAGCTGCACGTCGTAAAGTAAGTGTTGAAGACATCCTAGAAAAGGTTGGAGATGCATTTGGAGTAACTGTCGGGCAGATGAAATCAATTACAAGAACAGCGGAAGTCGCAATGCCAAGACAAATCGCCATGTATTTGATTCGTGATATACTTAATTATCCATTAGAACGTGTTGCGAGATCGCTGAAAAGAAACGATCACACAACGGTTATTCATGCCGTTGATAAGGTCAATAAACTCATGACCAATGATCACCTTTTGAGGACTCAAATAGTCGGGATAAAAAACAGTATATTGAAATAGATGAACATATCTGCCCAATTCAAAAAACTATTCGGAATCGTTGGTATTGCTGCGTTTTCTTTGTTGATGGTACTCTCGACGCAAAATAGTGTTTTCGCTGGATATGTCTTTTCTCGAAAAATCTCTACAACGGTAGAAGTTAATTCTGCAGATCAAGTAAAAGTAACTCAAGTACACAGCTTAAGTTGGAATAATCCTTCGTATTATTTTCCCGCTTCGAAAAACTACATTTATGCATATATTTACCCTGCATTTACCAGTCAGTCTGCCGATTTAGAAAAGAGTATTGGTGATATAAAAGTGTCGAGTAGATTTTCAGGTAAAACTAATATTGCTTATACCAAGACAGTTGTTGATGGAGCAGTACAATTACGGATTCCTTATTATCAAAACTTATCAAGTGATTCATCTATAGAAGTTACCGTTACCTATAACACCTCCCTGTATGCAGTGAAACAAGGTGGCATCCTCGATTTTTCATATCCTGGGTTAAGTAAGGAATTTATTGCAGTCGAAAATCATCCGAAGGACAATTACGAAGATCGAACGTCATATTCGTTAACGGTAAAAATTGCAAAATCTTTAGGAGAGATTTCGTCGGTAAATCCATCGCCTGATAGTCAGTCAGATAAAAACGCAACGTATAAAGAGTTTACGTATCAAGGAAGCAGTTTAGTCGGTAAGTCCGCAAAAATTACAGTTGGAACAGAAAGAACAATTAGATTCGTATTGTCAGGTAAAACATATCCAACAAGTACTAATTCATCGCAATTGGTGAAAGGTCTGTTGGTGAATTATATTGATGTCGCACTGCCAACACAGCAATCAGGTACGGAGTTCGCAAATCAATCCGTTTATTATTCAAAAATAGAACCGTTTCCAACAAGTATAACCAACGATGGTGACGGTAATTTAATTGCAAGAATCCCTGTATCTGCAACGTCAGAAGGAACAATTTCGATTGAAGGATATGCAAAGTTAAGAAACATACCAGTTTCGGAAAGTGGTAAAAATGCAGTGACAGCTGAACTTACCGGCGATTTCAATAAGTTTTTAGGAAATGAAGATAGGTATTGGCAGGTAGACAATTCAAAAATCAAAGAGATTGCATTGAAAAATACGGATAGCTCGGGGTTAACATATCAGTCGGTTCGTAAAACATTGTCATATGTTTCACAAACTCTATCGTATAAAAAAGTGACAAATGAGTCAGAATTGCGTCGTTTAGGTGCAGTTCAGTCACTAACAGAAAAAGTAGGCGTCTGTATGGAGTATTCAGATTTGACATTAAGCTTGTTGAGAGCTCAGAAAATACCGACACGTGCAGTGTTTGGTGATGGAGTAGGGGCAAGAGTAGATCGAACACTTGCTGGTATTGGTCATCAATGGGTCGGTGTATGGATTCCCTCTGACGGTTGGGTCCCCGTGGATCCAACTTGGAGCGAAGCGGGGAGTGAATACATTGGACATGATTTTGACCATTTCGTTTGGTATGTTGCATCTAAGTCTGTTGATGAACCGAATGGATTCAATTGTCTATCTTGGGATACCCAATCACCTTGCAAAGAAGCACTGACAATAGAAACAACACCAGTCGAAAATGTTTCTCGAGATATACAGTTAACTTCTGTGTTGGAATTGAAACAAAAAGTTTTAGAGCAAAATGCAAAAGATAAGCAAGATCCGAATAAAAATTTACAATCCTTCGTAAATATTATTGGTAGTTCCTATTTTGGTAGAGTTGTATTAAGCAAGCAAGGAGTCTTAATCGTCTTTGCACTCGTGATGTACCTGGTACTAGTTCTCATTGTTAATATTGCAATGAAACTTATTCGAAAAGCAAAGAAGAATCCAGTAACTCCAAGTTAGGATTGCGAAGTAATGTATTCCTTTGCAAGAGCGAGAAGTTCTGACTTACCGTTTAGATTTGGATTTTCAATTACCTGTTCAAGCAAGAATGATAAAGTTTTTCCAATAATTGGTCCTGCAGGTTGTTGTAACTCTTCCATAAGTTCTTGTCCGTTTATAGCGAGATCACTAATTTTTAGGGCAGTATCTTCTGCAAGTACTGCTGAAATTCTTGCTTGTAGTGCAACAATTTCCTCCGGTGACCACATACTCACCGGTTCACTGGTTGCATCTGCTATGCGAAGAGCGAATAGGTCCTCAATATTTTCTATACCAACGCGTCGAATGAAACGTCTTACTGCCCCGTCGGACCAGAATTTTACTTCCTTTTTACTTTCTTTATCGGTTGAAGATTGGTTTTCCGCTTCAGTTTCGTTTATTGGATAGTAAAACATATGCCAGCGAACAAGGTTACAGACTGTTTTTATCTCTGCATTAGAAAAACGGAGTCGTTTCATAATCGTTTACGTCATATCAGCACCTAATTGTTAGTGTCCATATAAATTTCCGGCGTTTTTTGATGTCTCTGGTTTGGCTATATCGTGAAACAAAGCGGCAAGTTTCACATTGTCAGGTGCCAAATCAACGGTTCTCAATAGGTGTGTGTATACGTCATACGCGTGACCAATCTCTTGTTTTACCCCAATTGTCGCTACTAATTCAGGAAAGAATAGATTGAGGAGTCCAGAGTCCTTCAGTAAATCGATTCCGTGTGAGGGCTTTGGCGATTTTAATAGTAATTTCATAAATTCATCTCGTACTCGTTCTGTTGAAACTAGGGAAGAAACATTTAGGCATTTCTTAATCGCTTCGAAAGTATTTGCTTCTATTGTGAATCCAAGTTGAGAAGCAAATCGGCAAGCTCTATAGGGGCGTAATCCGTCCTCGGTGAATCGAGCGATTGGATCACCAACCGTTCTGATTACCTTATCAGTTAAATCTTGTTGTCCGTTGTAGTAATCAATTAAGGTGAATTCAAATTCGTGCCTGTGAGTCATTGCTACTTCTGTTTCAACCATTGATTGGTCAAGGTAATTGACTCCGTGTTCCGACATATCAAGTGCCATCGCGTTGATCGTAAAATCTCTTCGTTGTAAATCTTCTTCCAGATTTCTGACGAAGTGTACTTTTGACGGCCATCGGCCATGAAGATAATCTTCTTCGTTTCGAAGTGTTGTTACTTCTACTGCAAAATTTTCACCAGTTGAATCTTGTTGAATTGCTACAACGGTACCAAATTGAGCTCCGACAGCAATTGATTTTGGAAAAAGTCTTATAAGGTCGTCTGGAAGTGCATCCGTCGCAATGTCATAATCATGCGGTTCGTTCCCAATAATGGTATCTCGAACTGCACCTGCGACTAAATATGCCTTATAACCTTCTTTTAATAAAATTCTAGCAACGGAAACAACGTAGTGTGGGATTTCTATCTTCATAGGTGAGTATAGCAGGACCTATATAAAGAGGCGAGAGATATCAACGCCAAATATTACACTAATTATGAATGCTAATACTGCCAAAGCAAGTAATCCAAGTGAGATAATTATGGCTGGTGTTTGAAATTTTGATGTCATGCAAAATTGTAGTGCATAAAACTCTGTGAGTAAAGTCATAAAGGAGTGTTACTGCCGCTTGAACTAATTGGTCTGTATGCTATAATTCCACCATGCCAAATCTGAAAAATGCAAAAAAAGCGGTGCGACAAGCAGACGCAAGAACAATTAAGAATCGACAAGTTAAAGATCGAATTACTCGATGGTTAAAAAAGACCAACTTGGCAATCACCAATAAAGCGAAAGATGACGCAGTAAAATCGTTTACAATGTTGACCAAATTATTGGACAAAGCAGCAAAGGAAAACGTTATTGAGCCAAACAAAGCTTCCCGACAAAAATCTCGTGTACAAACGAAAATCAATGCTCTATAATAGGGCATGAGAGAAGGGAAAAGGATCGCAACTAGGATAGGTGGAATCACGATAACAGCAGTATTAATCACGTTGTCCTTTTTGTATTTCGATCAAGCGAAAGGATTTATTCAGAAACAGTCAGTTTTTTCTCAACAACAAACTTCAGTAAAAGAACAAAAGACTCTAGAACCAGTTAAGGTAGTTATTTCTGATGGAATAGAGGCGTCAATTGATCCTGCAGGTTCAGTACAAGGACTAGCAAAGAGCAAGGTAATGTTTTGGAAGGAACAATATTACGATCTTGAATGTTTTGATCGACAAGCAACGAATGGATGCGTACGTTCAAAAGGTGGTAAGCCGATTATTTTACGAAACCTAATGCTTGTTAAGATTCACCGAGGTTTGGAGTTGTTTGATGGTAAATCAACAATTGCAAAACTTGAAGAAGAAGAATTAGTAGATGTAAAAAAAACAACGACAGTTCGAGGTGGAAAATCG
>CAZCKT010000064.1:0-5052 GCA_964499355.1 uncultured Candidatus Saccharibacteria bacterium
ACTTTTGTTATTGCCACTTACTTTGCTTGCGCAAGGGCGCACAACAAGCCTTGCATGTTCACAAAACTTTACCAGCGTTGCAGATCTTTTTAATTTTGTAACCTGTCTTATTAGTCGTTCAGTAATACCACTCCTTTTTGTTGTGGCGATTGCAATTTTCATTTTCGGTGTTGTGAAGTATATTGCCAATGGTGCAGACGAAACAAAACGAGAAGAGGGTAGACAGTTTATGTTTTGGGGCATTATTGCGTTTTTTGTCATGGTGTCGATTTGGGGACTTGTTGCGTTACTACGAGATACCTTTGGTGTCAATAATGTCATACCACAATTGCAACAGCAGTAATCTCCACAGAAACTCTTGCGTGCGTTTGTGGGTAAGGTACAATAGAGGGGTGGAGATAGGTAGTGTGTGCTACTTATCAATTATTAATTTAAAAAGTAATTTATAACTATGAAGCGATTCGTAAAATTTAGCTTTCCGTTTGGTATTGTGTTTGCACCACTACTTGCGTTTGCACAAACCCCAATTGCAAACCTACTCAGTCAGATTCGAGGACTTATTAATATTCTTATCCCGTTGCTTGTTTCTGCTGCAATTGCATATTTCATCTTTTCACTTATTAAGTACATCGGTTCAAAAGATGAAGAGCAGCGCGCTGATGGGCGAAAAATGATGATAAATGCAGTGATTTCACTTTTCGTTATTTTGAGTCTTTGGGGACTTGTTCGATTCATTCAAAACAGTCTTGGAGTTTCAAGTGTTCAAATTAACTCAAGCGAACTTCCAAACGTAAACTAGTATCATGTTTCGTATCTTTGGCACAGTTGCATACGCAGAAACCGTAGATACACTGCTTAAAAAAATAAACAAAGCATTAATCAACCCGCTCATTGTTCTTGTGTTCGCAATAGCGCTTGTATATTTCTTGTATGGCCTTGTCGATTTTATTGCAAATCCAGACAACACTGACAAACGAGAAGAAGGCAAACAACATATGCTCTGGGGTGTGATTGGAATGTTTATAATGATGGCAGTGTTCACGATAATGCGTATCCTTGCCAATACTCTTGGTTCATCGGTCACACTACCGCATGGATAAGTAAAAAGCGCCAGAGGGCGCTTTTTATTGTATGCAAGCAATAAAAAAGGGCTTCCGTTAGGAAGCCCTTTGTTTTGTTGCAGGAAACACGTCACTTTTTCTTGCCACCTTTTTCTGCGTTTTCGATGGCTTTGTTGATTTGGTTTCCCGCAACCACACCGCGGGTCACTGCGACAGCAGGGTCGGGATCGGGAGAAGTAGGATTTGCTCCAAGAGGCACACCTCCACTAGGGCCACCCCATTCGATCGATACTTCTGAGGTCGATTTTGTGGGCGCAACGTTGTTGCGATTCCTTTGTTGGATTTCTGCTGCCTCTCGGATTTTCTTGTCGGAAATTCCTACAAGCTTTTTTTCATCCCACTTGTCACCGAACGCCAGCCGGTTGGCATTCCCAAGGAGTGTTTCGGTGTCGATTTTTTCCGCTTCTTGTTCGACTTTTTCTCGTGCCGGCGCTTGAGCGGTTTTCATCATTTGAGGATCGGTGGTAACGATGCTTGTGATTTTGATCGTCAGAATTTCGATACCCCAGCGAGCAATAGCCATTGTTGCTCTCGGCTTCTCGTCTTCGAATGCTTTTTTCAAAGCTTCTTCGAGTGATTTGCTTGCGATAAGGAATTGCCGCCAGTCATTTTTGTTTTTCCCGTCGTATGCACTCGCTTCCTTTCGAAGAAAGCTTTTGACAAAGTTTTTTAACTGATTTTCTCGTGTGATAGCATCAATCTGTAAACTTTGTTGGCTGTCATTGATACGATAACCGATCGTCACAATGGCTTTCATTTGTACACTATCGCCAGTAACAATCTCGTCATCTTCGATGCATGCCTCAACTTCTTCCTTTACTTCAACAATTTCAAGTCTCTCAATGTAAGGAATTGTTAATGCCCATCCTTCCTTTGAGTAACGAGGTCTTCGTTTGCCGAAAAGCAAGTAGACTCCTTCGTGTGCGATCGGAATAACATTATAGGATTTCATGCCAAGTAATGTCAGCGAGCCCAAAAATGTCATCCAAAAGCAAATTTCTGCGAATGTATTAAAGTCGGTTGCGGAATTAACAAGCAACATTATACAAAGCGCAAGCAGGGTGCTTAGCGTAAGCGAGAAACTGATAACGTACACAAGACTCTCGACAAGAGTACGCTCAGTCCTTGTGACCAATACTTCTTTTTTCATGGTAAGGTTCTTTCGCTCAATTATACAGTAAAAAATAAAAAAAGTCAAGCATTTTTGCTTGACTTAAACGCCCAAAAAGACTATTTGTATCTGATATTATAGATTGTAACTTCTCCGGTTCCAGCTACTGTCTTAAACCACAATTTCTTGTTAAGTTCGGTGTCGGGAATAGGATCTGTTCGAGAAGGGCCACAATGATATTCATTGCCCTTGATATCCTTTATCAAAATATCAACATCTGTGTCGTAGCTGAACGTAAGACCTTTTACAGCACTCCACTGTGGTGATGTGGGATATCCATCTGTTACGGTAAACGTACGAGTTTTGAGGAGGGGATCAGCGCCTGTTGTTTTTTCAGAAGATGCACTGTTTTTCTCCGAACCCGTACGAATTTTATTTACCACGTAAACAGTAAAACAAAAGGCAAGTACAAGAACTAAAAATGTAAGAAAAATTTTTCCATACTTTTCAGTATCGAGCTTTTTCAGTGTCGGTTTTGAGGTATCGGTAGGGCTTTTTTCACCATCCGATTTAAGGTTCTACTACAATTATACACTAAAAAAATAAAAAGTCAAGCACAATAATTTTAATACAGTTTATGTCGTGCGTAAGACTTGCTATTGTATTTTACTAGTAAACAAGTAAGAAAAATTAAATGGTGCTCTAATTCTAGCATTTGCGCGAACTTTTTTCGAGCGAAATTCCTAGCACATTCCGCTGGGCAAAGCCCTCATCCGCCTTTGGCGGATGCTCTCGCCAAGCAAGAGAGCGGAAATGTGCAAACGCACCCCGCCACAATATGTCTGGGGCAAAGGAGGCAGGGTGATGGACTCGCCCGCGCGGATTCCTCCCCAGACCCCTCCTCCGCGCGGGCTTCGGCTTTTTGTTTTTGGCGGGGCGGGCATTAAAACTCCATAAATGATAAAATGGCTCCATGTCAAAAGTCATGTTTTTAGATGAATCAGGGGATCATAGTTTGGATAAAATAGATAATTCTTATCCCATATTTGTGCTTGCTGGATGTATTTTTGACTTTGATTATTATACAAATGTTGTTGAACCAAAAATAAATGAATTGAAGATAAAACATTTTGGAAGAATTGATACTATTCTTCGTTCTTATGATATTAGAAAACAAAAAGGAGCGTTTGCTAGTTTGGTTGATAAGCGAAAACGAGAATGTTTTTATTCCGATTTAAATAATTTAATAAGCTTGCTGGATTTTAAAATCATTTCTGCAGCTATTCATAAGTTAAAACATAAAGACCAATATTCTGATCCTAGTAATCCGTATTATCTGTGTTTGCAATTTATACTTGAACGATCAGTTATGTTTCTTGGGAGGTCAAATGGGAAAATGATTTTCAGAATTGAATCACGAGAAACACATAACGACAGAAAATTAGCCGAGATATATGAAAAATTTCGCACAACTGATCATCGATTTTTTAAAAAAGAAGAAATACAATCCAAGCTTGTTGACTTATCTTTTAATCAGAAAACTCAAAATATTGCGGGACATCAAATCGCTGATCTTGTGGCATATCCGATCGGTGTCTCTATCCTTGATAGCAACAGAGAAAATAAAGCATTTGAGATAATCAAAACAAAATTTCACTCTAAAAATGGAGATTATAAAAATTGTGGTTTGAAAGTTTTTCCATAAAATAAAAGAGGGCCCAGGAAAGCCCTAGTCCCTCTTTTATTCACTGACGTAGTTAGTATACCAAAAATTACACGACAAAAGCAAAGTTATCCACAGATTATGAATTAGGATAATTTTCTGAAAATTGCTTGTAATATAAAGCCCAGCTATTCGTCCTCAATTAAGTTGTGGTATAATAACCACGATAGTTTGATTTATTATTAAGGGTCATATCTAGCTTTAGTCATTATTAATTTTTATGAAATACAACAAAGGTTTTGCGTCGGCTACTATTCTCCTTATTATACTTGGAGTTTTAGTGGTAAGTGGAGTTGCCTATTTTGCAGGAAAAAATTCGGCTCCAAAAAATGAGGTGGCGGACAATTCAAATTATTTCCCAACGACAAATAATACTAATTCGACTCAAACTTCCCCAAGCAACAATACGTCACAACAGAATACACAAACTCAACAACAAGTCGGCTGTAATTCTAACAGTTCTCCTTCGGTCAAAATTATATCACCCAATGGTGGTGAAACTTACCAAGCAGGTGGTAATATCCAATTGAAATGGCGTACCTGTAACATTCCTCAAAATGCTATTTTTTCTCTCATGACACTAGTAAACACAAGCAATAACAGTTATGTAATGTGGGAAGCTGGTGGGGAAGCGGGATGGGCGGGAATGCCATCACCATTAAATGACGGCGTAGAAGTAATTGCGTTAGATACTACGGGGAGTGATCCAGTGATTGTTGTACCACCTGGAACATACAAAGCGTGTATGAAGGGAGTATGGATAGGTTCCACACCGCCTGGTCTTGGTGTAAATGTTAATGATTGTTCTGATAATTTTTTTACGATTAACTAAATTAATATGGGAACCTAAACATAAAAGCCCCTAAATGGGGCTTTTATGTTTTCAATATAGTTTTTGAGTTTTGAAATTTCTAGCCCGCCCCGCATTTCTAATTTCGCGAACGTCTCTCTGTGTGCCGGGGAGAGGACTTGAACCTCCATGGAATTACTTCCGCTTGCTCCTAAGGCAAGTGCGTCTGCCAATTTCGCCACCCCGGCATAATATATTTCTGCAAAGTGCGCCCGGAAGGATTCGAACCTTCGACCGTTTGCTTAAG
>CAZCKT010000065.1:0-5021 GCA_964499355.1 uncultured Candidatus Saccharibacteria bacterium
AGATTCAAAATAGTTTGAACGTATGTTCGCTTATCGGCACATGCTACATTTGCAGGTTCAGCGACACACAGAGCATTTATCATAGACTTCACAATAGCTGCGGCACCTGAATAATAGGCAGTTGCCATGCTCGTTCCAGACTTCAATGTATATGAACTTGACAATCCTAACGAGTTAATTGCGACACCTGGGGCAACAACGTCTAGCCCAGAACCAAAGTTACCAAATGAAGCCTTCGCATCACTCGAATCAATAGCACCAACACAAACAACATTTTCGTAGGCAGCCGGATAAATACATCCATTTACATTACTATTCCCGGCTGCAGCAACAACAATGATACCAGCTTGAGTCGCAGCATTAACTGATGCTTGAATAAGTGAGTTTGCACTTCCCCCTAAACTCATATTTATAATGTCGACGTTGGCAGCGACTGCATCATCAATAGCGTCAGCAATCGCGAGAGAACTACAAATAGTATCTTCTCCATTTGCCGAACAGACTCGCATTGGTAAAATTTTTGTATCGTAAGCAACACCAACAGTTCCAACAGAATTGTTCGTAGCTGCAATGATTCCTGCGACATGCGTTCCATGACCATGATCGTCTTCTGGTACTGAATCATTATCGACATAATCGTACCCACCAGGTTGAATCGAACCAATTAAATCAGGGTGATCTAGCTGAACACCAGTGTCGATAACTGCCACAACAATTGAGTTTCCGGTACTTGGTGTTGTGTAATGCCATGCCGCTGGAGCATTTATTCCATTTATCCCCCAATCTTCAGTTTGATCGAGGACTTTATACACTTCATCATTAGAAACAGAAGTCACCTCATTTTCGGTCTTTGAGAGCTCAGTAAATTTCAATTCATCTTTTGGAGTAACTACATACCTATTGTGACGCGAACTTTTCTTTCCAAACACTATGTCATACTTAGTACTCAAATCATTCTTTTCTGATTCTGACAGCTCATGAGTAAAGGAAACAATTCTAGTCGGAGTCTTTCGATTTTCTGTTGCTACTGTTTGAGCACGAAACGGTGGTGACTCACTTTGTATAGATACTGCTGTTTTCTCGATTACTCGTTTTAAACGCTCATTAACGACTCTCCTATTTGAGGCACTTACAGATGATTGAACAGTAAACAATACACAAACCAACGCGATAAGAAAATTCAAAATTGTAATGGCTTTTACTCGTTCACTCATAGAATTAGTATAACACAGCACTTTCAAGCATTTAGCATGCATCTGCTACAATGGGAATATATGAAAAGCCGATACTGGGTAATAATTAGTGTTTTATTAGTAGGAAGTATCCTTCGTTTTTCAGCAATTAATAAACATATACCTCAACGAACTGAGCAAATTTCTCCGACAGAACCATCAGTTGTTAGTCCGGAATTGCCAATTACCTCCGAAACTCCGATCGCAACAAAAAAGACCGTAACGACACAAATTACCCCATCGCCGACCCCTACGCCATTAAAAATAACTCAACCGAATCCAACAAAATCCCAAAAAGGAGCTATAACTCAACTCACCTATCAAAAAATTGAAACTGGCACTTATACCAAAATTGATATTTCAGAATATACCCCTCAAAACATTGTTGTCAGCTGGCCAAAGGGAACACAATTACGCTGGACCCAAGATATAAATCCTACATCACTTCAGCTCGTCCCTATTGATGATGAAGAGGAACCAGGTGATAAACTCAATTTTTCGGGATTACTCGCAACCCCTAATTCAAAATCATTCTATGTGTACGCTGAAGAAGAAACGAAAAATGTTGTTATTTCTTTACTACCTTCAACCGATGCAGTTACAGACAATTTTTCGGTTCAAGCTGTAAGTACGGGAATTTACAATAGCGACTCAGGCGCTAGTTATTCCGCGCAACCAATTGTTACTCGTGATGATTGGGGAGCAAATCCAGCATCGTGGGATAACACCTCAAGTGCAAACATTGATTCAGCAGCTCGTTTTGTTTGGAATCCAGTTTATTATGGTGTCACTCGGTTAGTGGTACATCACACAGCGACTGTTCCAAATGCATCAAATCCAGCTGCCTCGGTTCGAGCAATTTATTTGTATCATTCTTACATTCGAGGTTGGGGCGATATTGGGTATAACTTTTTGATTGACCAAAATGGAACGATTTATCAAGGAAAGTTAGGAGGCGACGGAACGCAAGGATACCATGCTTTCGGAGCGGCAAATAGAATTAGTGTTGGTATTTCACTTATTGGTGATTTTACAACGACGGTACCACCTCCAAAACAACGTGCTGCGTTAATTAAGCTACTCGCTGAAAAAGCAGCTTTCTATGGATTTTCACTAAAGTATTCTGACGGTGGAACTGCGAAATGGCGAGATAGTTCCTACACGGTATTTGGTCATAGAACTGCTTATATTTGGAACTCAGGACTATCCCGCTGGGATTCCGAGCAAACTGCATGTCCAGGAAACACTTTTGCGCCAATGCTACCATCAATTGTTACTGATGCAGAAAACTATCGAAAGAGTAACTTCACAGGATTAAAGACTTTAGCGACTGAAGTTTCAACCGCATTTGCGCAGCCACACGATCAGGGCGTCATTTATGTGAAATATAATGTCCCTGATACTACTCCATCAACTGTTATTGAATCATATTTACCTAAATACAGTGGTATTACAGATTACACAATCGACGGAAACCTTGTCACAATATCACTGACAAGTAGCACTGTTGTTCATCCTAAGTATGCAGATTCCGAATATTTAATTCCACCAATGGGATGGACTGGATATTCAGGTGAATATGCAACATTTACACCTGCGCTTACATTAAACGGACCAGAAGATAGAGCAAAAATACTTCTCAAAATATTCAGATTAGACCCAAGAGTTGCTGCAGCAGACGTAAAACACTATCTATCGACACAAGAATAACTCACTATTTGTTATCAATTTTATTCTTCTCTGCAGCGCCTTTGATTATTTTTTGATAATCAGATTCTTCTAAATGTTTTGCAGTATAGGTTGCACCTTCTTGCGCAATAAGCTTGGCATAGTAACGCATGTGATTACGAGAGCCTGCTTCCAAGTTCTTATACAACGTTATAACATCCTTATTTTTGGATTCTGCTGCTAATTCACGTAAGTCAACGACATCTAATTCTTCGAATTCAGCGGCGACAAATAGTGAGTCCAAATATGAACCCTTTGCTTTTTCACTTCGATCATTAAATAGATCTTGCATTTTTTTGCTGGTGAATTTTCCAACTTGATTCTGTGCAGGATCGGAAAGTTTATATTTTAGTAGAACACTTTTTACTGCATCCGTATGATATTGTTCGCTAATGGCAATGCTGGTAAAGGTACCCTGCTTCCAATTTTCTTCGAAAGTAACATATAAATCATGAGCGACTTTTTCTTCTTCACGCATCATTTGGAGACCAGCAATTTCCTCTGCCGAAACAGTTTCAGTTACTTTTGGATCAATTAGTGTTTTTGAACCCAAAAAGTTGATTCTTCCACCAAAAAGATTGCTATTAAGGGTATCGTAATTAAATGCAGCAACACCGAGTACCAAGAGTACAACGCCTCCAATAACTACAAACTTGTTTTTGAAAATGTTTTTCATAAGAACACTCTACACTAAAATAGATTTCTCATGAAGCGGTTTACCTACTACCCAATTTGCTTTTTACAAGTATGTTCGCAGCAATCCAGAGTTGATTTTCATTTATATCTGAAAATAGAACTAATTCTTGCTCATCCAATGGTACCCTGTCTTGACTAGTAACTTCCCAAACTCTCGCAACAGATTCCATCTTTTGCCCAACTTTAACAGTTACTGTTTTTGTAATTCCAGGTGTTCCTAACATATTGTAGATTTTGTGTTCAACTTGAGGTGGGAGGTTAGGACTTTTTATCACTGTACTTTCATAGAAAACACCATCATTTTTCCCAGAAGGTTTTTTTATTGTAACTGCTGTGAAATTCTCACCTGGTATTTTTTTATTGACATTTTTAACCATTAAACAACTACTTCCATCATCAAATTCATACCCCACAACTTTTGTTTCTTCTACCTGAGAAACGGTGTTTGGAGAATTAACGACATTTGCCCCCATAAAAAATCTACCACCAAGTATGTTAACTGCCACCCTAACACCTTGCTTGAAACGTTCAACCCTAGCCCATTGAGTGGGTATTGTCTGAACTTGGTAATCTTGATGTAGCGCGATCATAAACATTCGTTGATTGTCATCCCAAGTCACACTATCTTGATTTTTTAAATCATCAAGTTTATTCATTGGAAAATATTCTTTAAATAGCTTTGCAAGGACGCCACCGATCGCATTAACATCAGCATTTTTCGCAAGCACAATGTTTTTTTCTTGCATAATCTGAGCAACTTTATGTGCATCAACACCTACTGTTCTTGCTTCGCTTGATAATTGAGCACGAAACTTCTCATACATAGCCCGAGCTTTGTTAAAATTTTGATTGTATGGAAGTAATTGCTCGCCTTTTACAATAGGTTCAATAACTGCAGCTGCAAATTCCCAATCGGTTTTATTTAGTGCATGACCGTAAACCGAATTCACAACGCCCATGCCTACAGTCGAATATCCAGTCGTATCAGAAGTTTCGATATCTTTATGAAACGCTATATTATGTTGCCAGCCATTTCTATGAAAAGTCCCCGATTGCTTATTATCACGAGGTGTCACATGTACTTTCAATTCAAACCCTTCAGCTTTACCATCTTCAAGAACTTTACTCGGACTAACCTCGCGTAATTCGACTTCATCAATCAATTCACCTTCTAAGTTATTTGGATTAAGGTTTTTTATTTTAAAGTACAACGCTGTGTGCAAAGGTTTTACATCTTTACCATCAGGTGGCGATTCCATAACACTGATAGCGCACTGTAATTCAAATTTACCATTAGGATCTTTAAATTCAATTCCCCTAGCTCTTCCTAACGACTTGATTGGCCATGATTCGACACTACCTAAC
>CAZCKT010000066.1:0-5010 GCA_964499355.1 uncultured Candidatus Saccharibacteria bacterium
TATCGATTCGATCTCCTACTTTTATCCGATCAAGATGATAAAAAGTATCCTTATTAGGAGGTAGTTTAAGATAGCGATGTCCAATAATTACAACATTTCCTGATTTTGAAAAAGGTGAAGCTGAAGGATAATGCCAAAATCCATGATTCATAATGTCTTCATTGCTACCTTCAAGAATGTTACCTTCTATGCGTAATCTAGGAATTATTAACTTCGCCTGAATTGCAGAAAGCGCAGGGACTAATTCAGCCGACATATTACTGTTTTCTTCTATATACACAACATACCCCCCTGAAAAGACTTTTCTCTCTTGAGGTTTTATAACGCCGGCACTCTCAGCAACTTGACTGCTTATAATAAACAAATCAGATTTGAACAAAACAAAGATGGCAACCAAAATCAGTGCGATAGTCATGACAAAAAGTAGTGCTTTTGCTAATTTTTTATTCATTTTTTATTTCGTTGCGTTATATCCTTTTTTATTATACTATTTATTCGCATTGGTAAATTAATAAAACTAGTATGAACCCTGGAGCTGAACAGATTACCCCATCAAGGATTGAACCACAAGAAGATATTTCATCTTATGAGAACAGGAGTAAAACCATTTCGGTCGTTTTGTTTATTATCGCTGTACTACTTCTCTGTAGCTTAATTACTGTATTCATCGTTAAATCAACAAAGACATACAAGCTTGATGCTCCTGTACTAGCAGATGTTCCAAAAATCACGAACAAAAATTCATTAACTATTGAGGGTCAAGCACCAAAAAATTCTACAATTGAAATTTCTACCGAGAATAAATCATTCAGCACTTCATCAAATAAAGAAGGTAAATTTTCTGTTACTACTGAAAATGCTGTAGAAGGAAGAGTAGAGTTTCATGCAATTGCCCGAAAAAAGATACTTTTCCTAAACTTTGAAAGCCTCCCAAGCAATACCGTATCAACTACATTCGACAAAACAGCACCAAACATCAAACTAGCTACAATTCCAAAAACAGTGACCACTAATTCGTATACGATTAAAGGCACGACCTCAGAACCTTCAAAAATTACCATTTCATTAAACAATAAAGAATATATAGTTAGCACTGATAACAAAAACAATTTCTCATTCAAATTATCACTTAAAGAAGGAATAAATTCAGTTGCTGTAACCGCGGCAGACGACGCAGGGAATCAAACTTCATCTGCAATTTTGAAAACAAGTTATTCGAAAGGGACTGTGTACGCCTCTAGTAACAATGTCTCAAGCAAACTTCCAAATTCATCCGGTGACCTACCCAAAGCGTTATCCTCAACATATTCAAGAATTGTAGGGTTTACAGCGCTCGTATTGGCGGCTACTCTTTTTGCAGCATCGAACGGTGTAATCACGCTGATTAGAATTGCAAAACGAGATCTCTAAAAAAGCAATATTAATTGATGTCTAGCAGGTAAAACTGGTATGATGTCAGCAATGCAGCTCCTCGGCAAAATCCAAAAATTAATTATCTGGATTACTATCTCGATTTCTTTTCTTGGATTGTCGTTTTTAACTTACTACGAGTACACCAAAGGAGAAGTCCAATCGTTAACAGATTCGCGCAATGTCACCGTTACCGGAGACGTCCCGCATATTATTACAATAAACGTAAAACCGGAAAGTCGAATTCCGCCTACAGGAAACGATACACTACCATTAACCGTTGAAATTAGACCACCAGGATCACTTACAGCTATCGCATCCGTTTCAACGACTGCGAATTCAACGGGAGACGCTACACTCGGGACCATTTCTTCAATAACCGTTCCACCTGGAATTTATGATGTTGCAATTAAAGGACTTTCACACTTAAGAAAAGTGTACCAAAATCAGAATTTTGATGGACCTGTCGTTAGAAGTTACACACTTACATTACCACAACTTCCTGCTGGTGATGCAAATCCTGCAGCTGATAACTACGTGAATTCACTTGATATTTCATATCTGACACTACATATATTTGATAATGATTTAAGAGCAGATTTAACACACGATGGCATTGTTAATTCACTTGACTATGCCGCTTTACTTAGAAACCTTAGTAGTTATGGAGATAATTAATATGCACAATAGATTTATTCAGAAATTACTCGTAAGTTCTTTCACTCTTTTAGCAGTCCTTGCAGTGACACCGACCGTCCATGCAGCTGGAACTTTTAGCATTTCTCCAATGAATGGTAATTTTTTAAGAAGTTGTAATCAATCAACGAATATCGTTATTGATATAGCGAGTGGCACAACAAACGCAGCCGACATAACAGTCAATTATGATATATCAAAAATCGAAATCATCGATGCACAACCAAGTGTACCTGGCACACAAATTCTTCCAGGAAACGCATTCGAAAGCTATGCCGGTAATTCAGTCGACACACTAGCTGGAAAAATAAAACTGGTCGGTTATTCTGCGAGCTCACTATTTAACTCGAACGCTACGTTTGCAACAATACTCTATAGATCTAAACCTCTTGCAACAAACGGTGGTTTTACCATCGACTTTACCGGTGCAAATCCGTTTAACACACTTGATTCAAATATTGCAGATTCAACAACTTCGTTTGATATGCTATCTGGTGTTACAAATGCTGCATATACATTTTCCTCTGGCTCTTGTGCTACAGATACAGCACCGCCAATTGTATCTTTTGTAACACCGAAAAACCTTGCAAATAATGTTACACCAACATCACCAGTAACGTTTACGCTCACCGATGCCCTTACCGGAGTATCCTTGCCATCACTTGAAATTTATATAAACGGAAGTCGCTATACATCAATTAGCCCAGAGGTAACTGTTTCTGGTACACCAGCGAATTACTCTATTACCGTAACACCTTCTACACCGTTTCCAACAAATTCAGTCAGTGTTATCTCAGTTACTGCGGCAGATGCAGCAGGGAACAGTAAGACTTCAAGTATTAGCATAAATAGTGGCTTTTCATGCCCTATCACGTATGTAACCGTTACAAAACCAGGACTCTGTCCGACTGTCACCCCGACCACTCCCCCAAGTGATCGTGAAAGTCCTCTTGTTATAGTGAAATCCACTACAAAAATTGATGTGTCAAAAGATTTCGATTTAATATTTGAAACTACCGACAACAATGGAATTTCACCCGAATCATTTATCCTTACCATAGGGAAACAATCATACACAGTAGCAAGCACTCCTGACAGAATTAAGGTGTCAGGTGCAAAATACAACTATACCTTCACTGTCACTATTAAAGCAGGTGAAGTGTACTATCTGACGATGGTACACTTGTTGGAACAGTAAAAATACTTGATCTTCAAGGCAACGCTCGATTAGAGCAATTGATTTTACAGACAAATGGCAAAGTTAAGCCAATAGTATCACCATCTGCAGGAACAACATTCCAAACTAAAATAGTAACAGGAATTGTGACTATTGGAGTGCCAACCGCTTTAGGTATTTATCTCCTTGCCTATGGAATTCTTTCAACACAACCGACAATTGCAAGAATCACAGATAAAAATAAAAAAGTAGTGCGTTTTCCAAAAGGTTATATTGTTCACCACAATGGCTCTAAGAGAAAGTTATTTGGGGATTATTTTGGGAAATTACATGGACATGTTCCCAACGAAACCGTTACATTAATCGTACAAAAATACGGATTCAATTCAACAAACGTTTCTATCCCACACACAGTGAAACACGAAACCAAAGAAGTTACGTTGCAGAGTCTATAAAACTAATAAGGGAATAATTCCAAAAGTACCTAGCGCGCTTACTATATTTAACAATGCAAAGAGTAGTATTAGAAACCCCATGGTGTGTCCAAAAATACCTTTATTCCAGGCAGTTACCCCTGCAGCAGAACCAACACTGACTAAAGATAAAACAGGCAATGTACCAAGTGCAAAAGTTCCCATAATGAAAGCCCCCTTTACCAATGAGCCAGTAGACATGGCATATAGCTGCATCGACTGAGTGAATGCGCATGGCATGAAAAATGTTCCAACACCAAGTAGTACAGCACTTGTCCATCCATCCTTATCTTCAAATAATCCAAACATGTTGGTAATTTGCTTTGGCAACACTAACTTCGGGAGTTTCAAACCAATTAAATCTGCACCAACGGTCACCATGGCAAACGCGACAATTATTCTAAATATCGCAGAGACAGTCGCATTTACAACAACAATTTTTCCAACATAACCAATGACACCACCTAGCAAAATAAAACCAACAAGTCGTGCGACCTGAAACACAACAATTGACTTACCTTTTTGTTCTGCAGTAAATTTCGATGCAAGTGTCATCGCAATACCACCAACGACAGCCATACATGTAGATAAAGAAGCCAATACACCTAGTAGAAAAATTGCTGAGTACGTTAATTCATCTGCTACAAACAGCGAAGTAATGTTTAAGCTTTGTAATACGAGAAATAACGTGACAATTATGAACGCTAAGAGAAATGAAAAAACCATTTTCTTTCGACTCAACTCTTCAACAGTAATTGAATCAACTATTTTATATCCACTATTTGTAATGATCTCATTTACTTTTTGTTTTAATTCAGAGATATCAGTTCCATCTTTTAAGGAAACTTGGACTTTTTGACCATTAGATTTCGCTAGTACAGATACAACACCTGCCTGTTTTTTTAAAACACTTTCCATATACACTTCACATGCATCGCAGTGCATTCCATCAACTGAAAACTCACAACTGATTTGCTTTTCCATTCTAGATAAACTTGAGCTTAAAACTATACATTCCCATAGAACAACCTGCTACTACTTCTGAACCTTTTGGTTGTGGAGGAATTACAATATCGGTATTTCCATTCGGTGGAAGGAATTTTTCAACATTGAATTTTGAAATAAGTAGCGATGCACTACAATCATAGGTGTTTTTTGTTACAAATCTTACGGTATTCGATTTTTCTGCAGGTAGTTCGAGGACTGTCGGATTATACCCAGCTTTTACAACAATAGTCGGTAAATTCGAATCAG
>CAZCKT010000067.1:0-4991 GCA_964499355.1 uncultured Candidatus Saccharibacteria bacterium
ACAATCCCATTTTAGCTGCTGCTTCTAGAGTCTTTGGATGAGAAACGCTCATAGCACGCTCCGCACCATCATCTAGGATAGATTCTAACTGCCCTTTGTCTTCTAAAAACTGGCTCATTTTCTGCTGGAACGGCTCAATATAAGCAACTACAGCGTCTGCGGCCGCGGATTTGAAAACCCCATAACCTTTGTCGCTATACTCAACCGATAGTTCTTCGTGCGTTTTGCCAGTTACTGCTGCAAATATTGAAAGTAGGTTGCTAATTCCTGGTTTATTCATTGGATCAAAGGAGACATGCGCATCATTATCTGTAACGGACTTCATAATCTTCTTACGAATTAAGTCGCTTGAATCTGTCAGCGATATTCGCCCAGCATCATCTTTGTCAGATTTACTCATCTTTTTCGTTGGATCTTGCAGATCATATATCTTTGTCGTTTCATCATTTGTGTGGAATTTTGGAATAGTGAATGTCTGCCCAAACTGTGAATTGAAACGATTTGCAACATCAGACGTTAGTTCTACATGTTGTTTTTGATCAACTCCGACCGGAACAAGATCAGCTTCATACAGCAAAATATCCGCAGCCATTAACGTTGGATACGAATAAAGTCCCGTGCTTACAGCTTCTTTATATCCTTCAATCTTTACTTTTTTATCTTTGAATTGTGTCATTTTGTCTAACCAACTCATCGGAGTCAAACAAGTAAACATCCATCCGACATAAGCATGATCTGGATTCTGTGACTGTGGGAATACAACGTGCTTTTTATAGTCTACTCCTGACGCAAGCATTACCGCCGCAAGTTCTAATATTTTTTGACGAAGTTCTTTTGGATCCTGCTTTACAGTGATTGCATGTTGATCAACAATCATCAAATAAGCTTGTGGATCAGGCTGAGAGTTCACCAATTGATGCCAAGGAAGAATACTCCCAAGGTAATTTCCAATGTGTAATGTTCCAGTTGGCTGGAGTCCTGTGAGTATCCGTGTCATACATACATTATAACGGATACCACACAGGAATCAACAATTGCGTTGATGTCTTATTTAACCTCTAGACCTTTTACCAATTGGTCACAAATCGCCTCTTGCTTCTCCAAACAGGTGATATCCACCCAGAGTTTTGGTGCATTTGCTGGTTCAATGTAATCTTTCAATGCACATGGTGCCTTATTGGTAAACTCAAAAGAAGTGTCGCACTTACCTGAGAATTTCATATCAGCAGCAGCTGAATACCCCCATGCTTCACCAGAATCTTTCACATTAATTTGCCATCGATATAGCTCGCCTAAGTAACGAGTACTGACTTTGGCTACATTCTTGGCTGGAATATCACCCTGAGTCCACCCCATTCCATTTACCATAACTCGCATAATATCCTTCCCTGCTTTTGAAACAATAATTAAGTCCGTAGTATATTCTTTTGTATATGTGTTTTTGAAAGTATATGGTGTTTCCTCTGTATAGTGGAAAACTAAATTCTTACTTTCTGTAAATAGATTTACTGAAGTTACCGTTTCTTTAATCTGCAAAGGTGTTGGCTCTGCAACGGTTGGTGTACTTGTAACTTCATTATTTGTGTTACCTTGAACAAGTGTCGGGCTTTTCTTATTCATTGGACCTGCAACAACATATCCAACAAGAAAACCTGCAACGATTCCAACCACGGTAATTCCGTAGAAGAACCAATTTTTATTAGTTGATTTTTTCATAAATGTTTTTTGTAAATTAGTTTTTAAATCACTGACAAATTTATCTTCGGGTTCGGCAGTTTTTTGTTGCTGACGTAACCCAATAATTATTTGATTTTCGTTCATATTGCGTCGTATTAACTAAGGTTAGTTGCCTCTGCACTTGCAGCTGCTAATGCTCTATGTAGTAAAACACGAACATTTCCTGCTGTTTTATGAAGTACTTCAGCAATTTTTTCGATACTCTCATTGTTCTTATATCTCATGACAAGTACCTCTTTATAGTTCTCTGGTATCTGATTCAAAATATATTCAAGTCTTTCATAGTAATTCGTATCAATCGGGACAACTGTTTCATCAGTTAATTCCTCGAATAATTGAGACTCCTCATCTATGTACACTCGCGTTAGTTTTGATTCGTTTCGATACCAGTGATACAGCTTATATTTTGCAATACTCGCGATATACGTAAAAAGCTTCGATTCACCATTGTAAGAACCTAACTCCTCGAGCAGGATGAAGAAGGTTTGACTCACAATATCTTCGGTTACTTCTCTGTTTCCACAAAGACTATAAATAAATCGATATACCTGTTTGACATATCGATCATATATTTCCGAAAATGAATCTGAATCTTTGTACTCTCGATAATGACTTGCAAGTTCACTATCTGACATTTCTTTATAACTAGTCATAGGGCTACCTCTCTAATAAGACTTATTTATTAGTAGTTATATATATATCCCGACGCGTTACACTACATACTCAAACTGTCACCAATTTCCGCCTCAGCCTTCAACGGCAAATCAAGGACAACAACATTCTGCATTATATTTATTAGCTTTTCAATCTTGGTATCTAGGTATTCTTGACTACGATTCTCAATCTCAAAAACCAATTCATCATGGACCTGCAATACCAGCTTAACTTCTCCTGACAAGAGTTCAGGCAACATCGAAATTTTGCCTAAAGCTAAACGCATAATGTCATCTGCTCCGCCTTGGATTGGCATATTAATTGCCTCTCGTTCCGAAGCTTGCGCTCGCATTTTGTTATTCGTAGCAATCCCCGCAATGTACCGTCTTCTTCCAAGCAATGATTGAACATACCCATGTTCACGTGCAAATATTACAGTGCTAGCCATATACTGTTTAACCTTAGGAAACTGCGCAAAGTATTCTTCTATGAATTTCGCCGCTTCTTTGACATCAACACCGATTGACTTTGCTAATCCAAACGACGACATTCCGTAAACAAGTCCAAAGTTAATGCTCTTTGCAAAACGTCGCTGACTATCTGTTACGTTTTCGAACTGTTCGTGGAATACCTTTGCGGCAGTACTTCTATGAATATCTTTTCCTTGCTTAAATGCTTCAATTAAACCTTCATCTTGAGAAATATGGGCAAGTACTCGCAAATCTATCTGAGAATAATCAATTGAGACAAGTTTTTTTCCTTTCTCAGGAACAAAGAAACTTCTAATTACTTTACCAACTTCTGTCTTGACTGGAAGATTTTGTAAGTTCGGATTTACCGAAGATAATCGCCCAGAGGATGTTCCCATTATTGAAAATGTTGAGTGAATTCGCAACATATCGCCATCAATTTTCATCTGGCTTTCAGGTTTTACCTCTGCAACTTCGCCGAACATACTAATTTGTGTTGCAATAGAACTATCTTCATTTGCTGCAATTGACTTAGCTTTTTGCTGGAGTTCAACGTACGGTTCCATATAGGTAGAAACGAGTTTTGCGATTTGCCTAAATTCCATTATTTTCGAAATTACCGGATGGGCATCGACTAAACCTTGCAATACCTCATCGTCTGTCGAATAACCAGTTTTTGTTTTGCGTGCATTGGGAAGAGAAAGATTACCGAAAAGTACATTCGCTAACTGTTTTGTTGATCGTATGTTAAATTCGAATCCAACAATTTCATAAATTTCTTTTTCAACTCTATCCAAAATACCTCTGTATTCAGTAATGCGTTCGGTAACTTTAGAAAGATCAATAGAAATTCCTCGGTGATGCATTAACGCCACCCCCATTGCTGCTGGTAAATCCTCGGCCATAGCGATTGCGTATGGAATTAAACCGCCCCATTCGCTGACATCTTCAGTACGATTCCAAATATCGAGAACTCGATCTAATGGAACATATTGCTGTGCCGATTCAAATTCAGTAACCATTCTTCGAAGTGCAAGTTGCACAACAGCATTACGATTATTTCTCAATTCATCAGCTAAATTCCCCATTCCCGACTGCATAAGATCTTGTTGCAATGTGTAATCGTTTCGTCCCGTATGAAGTAGGTAGGACAAGAGTTCGATATCCAATAATCCCTGTAATTGTTGTTTAGTGATTTCTATTTGATCCGCTGCTGCAGGTGCATTCGACAACATTGCATACAATCCGAATGAAATACTCGATAGTTTTTTATTTTCACCAGTCGTTGGAAACTCGGAAACATACAACACTTCGTTACAATAAATTACCAATTTCCACATTCCTTTGGATGGCTTTTCAAATAGTAGTGAAATTCGTTCTCCATAATCTTTTCCAAGTAAGGAAATTTCACTATGCTTTGCACTGGTAACATCTCCAAGATCTTTCGTTTTTGCTAAGACTTCTGTGTCATCGAGAACTACTTGGGCAACTTCAGCTGCATTTTCTAGTGCTGTATTTCCCGTTAATGTTACGAATCGATTAAGTCGTGGGAACAAACTCTTAAACTGCATCTTACTAAATAATTGTGTAACAACATTCGGATTAAAGGTTTTTGTTTCAGCATTTTCTGGAACAAATGTTACTGGTGCTTCTTTTGAAATCGTCGCAAGTTCCTTGCTCATCACTGCACTTTCATGGTTATCGATAAGTAACTGCGCAACCCGTTTATTACTCTGTTGAACATCCCCAATGTGGGTGTAAATTTCCTCAACAGTTTGATATTTATTCAGTAAATCTCCGGCAGTTTTAGGACCAATACCTTTAACACCAGGAATATTATCTGAGGAATCCCCCATCAATCCTTTTAAGTCAGGGACGTGCACTGGAGAAACGCCCATCGATTGGTACACCTTCTCTTCAGTATACAATTCAAGATTCTTAAAACTTCCTTTAGGTAGAATAACTTGAATTTTGTCGTTTACTAATTGAAATAAGTCTCGATCGCCGGTTAAAATATATGATTGCGTAATTGGCCAAAAGCGTTCAGCTCCGACTTTGGATACAATCGTTCCTAAAATATCATCAGCTTCATACCCTTCAACATCAAATATTGGAATATTCAATGCTGTT
>CAZCKT010000068.1:0-4776 GCA_964499355.1 uncultured Candidatus Saccharibacteria bacterium
GATAGCATTTCAGCTAACTTTCTCTATCAAGGGATTATCCTTTGTTATTCTTTAGTAATCATCGCAATTGGAAAGAAAATTGGCACGGCACAGTACTTAAAGGTTGGGAATATGGCATCGCCAAGTACACCAAATAAACTTCTTGGCATAACAGAGAAAGATACCTGGAAAAGTGTTGGGATACTATTCGCTGTGATAATAACGGTGACGACCTGCCTATTCTTGTACATTTCGAACAAAGCATTCCTCGCAACAATACCAGTAGCAACAATGTTGAAAGCTGTTCTTATTGCCATTCCAATATCAATTTTCAACGCATTCAACGAAGAAATAATTACTCGATGGACAATTGTAGAAGGATTTTCTCAATTTCCGAAATATTCACCCCTTATTTCAGCAATGGTATTTGGATTACCTCATTTCTTCGGTGTTCCAGGTGGAATTGTTGGAAGTTTTATGGCGGGGTTTATGGGATGGTTTCTGGCAAAATCAATTCAAGATACGAAAGGTATTGGATGGGCAGTAATAATTCATACACTGCAAGACGTTGCGATATTTACTGTTTTACTGAGTAATATCCTATGATTTCGACATTTTCGAATTCTTTGTGACAATCCACCCATTACTTATAAACAATGCCCACAGTGCCATACTGTGACCATGACCGAGTCCGAATTCTTCACGTAACCAGTTACAAAACTCTCGTGCCTTCATGTCTTGTTGAATAATTTTCTTTTCTATTGCTCGATCACGGATTTCTTCAGGAGTTTTTCCCGTCTGCGTTTTTATATTTTCAATATACGCCTGAAATAACATAACTAATTAATTAATATTATTTCTCACAAAGCTGCTTAAGCGGCCCCATATAAAAATCGTCCCACCCCTGATTAAAGGAATCCGCTTCGCCCTCAGGTAAGTTTTCATGAATTAGTTCAACATGCGTGATTCCATCTTTCGTGGTAAGTAGAAACTTCACAATTGATGGTTCATTCCAATTACCACCGAACCATTCTTGCTTAAGCTTTTTCTCTTTTTCCACTTCAATATTCTTTCCCCAAATCGAATTGCTCCAAAATGAAAACGTATCTCCAACCTGATCACCAATGCTAACGGTCTCCCCCATCCACTGACTAATTATCTCGGGATTAACCAACGCCTGCCATACTTTTGTGACATCGGCGGCTATTTCATACTGTTTAGTAAACGACTTCATAGTATAGTATACCTCATTTGTGTTAGAATACCGTATTTATCATGCATGACAAAATTACCATAACACTTCAATCAGGCAACGGCGGAAAGGGATCTATTGCTTTGTGGCGAGGTAAACGACCTTACGGCGGTGATGGCGGAAAAGGTGGTGATGTTTACTTGCAAGGATCGACAAATGTCTCAGGATTTACCGCATTGATTCAGTCAAAACTATATAAAGCCGATGACGGTCAAGAAGGACTTCCTTTAAACAAATTTGGTGGTAAAGCTGAAGATCTTATTATTAATGTCCCCTTAACAACAGAAGTCATCATTGATGGTGAAGTCAAATTTGTTATTTCAAAAGATGGCCAACGCGAAAAAATATTAGCTGGTGGACGTGGGTCAAAAGGCAACCTTTCTATCAAAAAACATCCAACATGGAAAATGCTCACCGATGAAGAACGCCAAGGTCAATCTGCTGAAGTAACACTATTACTAAAACTCAACTCCGATATCATTTTCATCGGCTACCCTAACGCTGGAAAATCAAGCCTCTTAAACAAACTTACCAACGCTAAAGCAAAAACTGCTGCCTATGCTTTCACAACATTAGAACCACAAAATGGGCATATGGATGGAATAAAGCTAATGGATTTACCAGGGCTTATTGATGGAACACATGCCGGAAAAGGACTTGGTACAGATTTTGTTCAGCATACAGAAAACTGCAAAGTGATTGCTCACATTATTAGCTTGGAGAACGAAAATCCTGTTGATACTTATAAAAAACTTCGAAAAGAAATAAAACTTATTGACGAAAATCTTTATAATAAAGGAGATATCGTTGTACTGACAAAATCAGATGAAGTTACGCCAAAAATTGCGGCAAAAATGACGGAGAAATTTAAAAAACTAGGATTACCTGTTATTTCCTGTTCTATTATTGACGATGAATCAATAGAGAATGTAAAAAGATTCTTCAAAGCAAATCTTCCTGTTGAAGAAATCCCAGAACCTGTAGTTGAATAAAACGATTTCGTGTACTATTGGTACATGAAAAATAGAAAATCCACTTTTATATTAATTGGCGTACAAGTTTTTGCACTTATTGCATTTGCTTTCTACTGGTCATTTGGTCGTCAATCATTAAATGTAAACACCTCTGCAACATCATCCGGAGTGTTCTATTACGTATCACCATCTGGTAGTGATTCAAACCCCGGTACCTCCGGCGCACCTTTCGCTACTTTCAGTTATGCTAACTCAAAATTACAGCCAGGAGACACACTATATTTGTACGGAGGAACGTACAATCAAAAAATGTTGATTACGACCTCTGGTACTTCTAGCTTTCATATAACAATTAAAGCAGTTGCGGGGCAAACACCAGTAATCGATGTACAATACGCGCAAAATCCAGCAGTTGATATTCAAGGTTCATATATCGATATAAGCGACTTTACAGTGAAAAACAGTTCCAGCATTTGTGAAAGAATTGCAGGTACAAATAATACCGCAACAAATATGATTATTACTGGCTGTACGAGTCACGGAGCAATGGCCTCAGGAACAAATGTCAGCATATTAAAGCACACCATTTATAACACAAACTTAGAAAACCAAGATCGAGATAGCACTAACAACGGTTGGGGTTCAGCCCTTAAAGTCGAACGCGGGGCAAACGGAGTTCTCCTTAAAGGTAATACCATTTACAATAACTATGGAGAAGGGATCGGCGTTACGATGGGAGCAAATGTTACAGTATCAGATAACTTAGTCTTTGATAACTTTAATGTTAATATTTACATTGATAACTCACATGATGTTATTGTAGAAAGAAATATTTCTACCTGTACTGCAAATACCGCGTACAACTCCTTACCAAACTACCCATTACAAACGAATCCAAGCAAACCTACGTCAATATATTTTGGAATGGAATCATACACTGGTTGGGGCGACCAATTTTATAATGTGACTGTACGAAATAATTTACTTGCATTTTGTGAACATGGAATTGGATTTTGGAGCTCAGAAGTTCCTACTGGTGGACTTGATCGAACATATATCTACAACAACACACTTTGGGGATCAAACGGTAGCGCAATTATGATAAATACCTCTGCAAATCATACTGGGACAGTTATCGCAAATAATATAGTTGAACAAAGTGCCAACAAAATGACATACGTTCCTTCTGCAACAGGATTATCATTCCATCATAATTGGTGGGTAGAGACATCGCCAAGTGCCACAGCGCAAGGAACAGGTGATCGTACGGGTAATGTACAACTTGCAACGACACCAACCTATAATGACCCTTCTACGTTCAGACTTTCTGCTACTTCACCTGCTAAAGATGTTGGATCAACAATAGCGAGCGTTACTAGTGATGTTTATCAAAATGCTCGACCATACAACAGTCTTTACGATATTGGAGCACATGAATATTCTCCAACAGGTGCAATTACAACGCCAATAGTGACACCAATAGCTACAGCTTCACCAACTGCGACTGTAACTGTTACAGCTACTGCCTCACCTACCGCAACTGCTAGTCCAACGGTAACAGCTTCTCCTACAGCGACTGTTACGCCAACAGTGACTGTAACACCAACTCCGACACCAACACTTCCAGTAACATTGCAAAATGTATATACGACTTTCGGCAAACTTCGTTACAATAAATATGCATCACCACAGCAATTGTTCACAGGTGACACTATTTATTTTAAAAACTACGATCCTAACAAATTAAAGTTGCTTCAAGTGTTTTTGTATGATTATGCAAAGAAAGGAAATCAAGGCTATACTCCTTCGAGAATCACTACCACTTCAATGTATGTGAGAACTAATTATTTACTTGCTACAGGCAAACAATACGCTTATGTAGCTAAGTTCCAAGACAAAGCAACTGGAATTATTGCAACAAAATATTTCGTATTCTACACAACGACAATTTGGCAAGGGAAAAGTACGTTATAAAAAAAAGGAGCCAACTACCCCTTACCGTAGCCAGCCCCTTTAACATTGTCCCGATATTAGTAGGCAATTACTCTTGGATTCCCTACTGAGTTTATCAGTGGAAATAGCTTTTGTAACTGCACTAAATCAGTGGTTGCAGTTGTCTTAAAGACTAATTGTTTCTCGATATCTGCTATTTTCGTTGCAGCCAAGTAATTAGTTTGTACAACTCCAGTAATACCACCAAAGTTTATAACGGCATACACTTCTTTATAGAGATTTTCAAAATCTTCTGGTGCAGGAAGTGTTTCAAATGTACCGGTTTCTGAACTACTACCACTAGATGAACCAGAGAGTTGTTTTCTCTCTGTTTCTAGAAGCATTGCTGTTTTCATTACTCCATCTACTGTGACTTGGATAGAACCAGTTTCTTTGATTAAACTAGTGTCGGCTCCTAATGTAGCAACTGCTTCTTTAGGTGATAAATCGCCTTTTACCAAAGAAAGTGATAACCAATTAAGTGTTTTATTACCATCGTATGAAACGTTTACGAATGGATAGGTTTTACCCTTTTCTGCATAAGGAACAAACATATCCTTGCTGTCCTCATACAATTTT
>CAZCKT010000069.1:0-4660 GCA_964499355.1 uncultured Candidatus Saccharibacteria bacterium
TTTTTCTCTTCCTTACTTAACTTTTTCGGAATAACTACTTTTACTCCAAAACGCATGTCGCCTTTGGTCGTTGCACCTAATTTATACGCACCGGCATGCTTTAATGTCAAAACATCTCCAGGTTGCGTACCTGCTGGAACTGATAATTTCTGAATTCCATAGGGGGTTTCGATATCTAGCGAAGTACCTAATGTAGCTTGTGCTGGATGAAGTTCCAAATCCCCAAACAAAGTTTCTTTATCACGTCGATACTTTTTAAATGACTCTACTTGTAAAGTCAGGTACAAATCGCCTGCATCACCATTATGCTTGCCTGAATTTCCACCACCTCTGAATTTTAGCGTTAAACCATCATATGATCCCTGTGGAATTTTAATGTCCAAATGAACTTTCTCGACAACACGTCCAGAAGTTTTGCATTGAGAGCACGGATCCGTAAAAGTTTTCCCGGTTCCCTGACAAGTAGGACACGGAGATTGATACATAAAGTTTCCTAATAATGTTGCTTGTTGATACTGGACGTAGCCAGAACCGTTACATTTTGAACAATCAGTTGTTTTTTGAGAGGTACTTCCTGTTCCTTTACAGTTTTTACAATTACCATAACGATCGTACTCAACAGTAACTTCACCACCGTTATTTGCTGTTTCAAATTTGATTTTTATAGTTACTTCTCTATCTTCGCCTGGTTCTGCTTGATCAGTACGTCGAGTTCGTCGTCGTCCACCACCATTACCAAATAAGTCACCGAACATACCTCCAAAGAGGTTATTCATGTCGCCCATATCAAACACTTGCTGCTGATATTGAGACCAATTTCCACCTGGAGCACCTGATTGCCCACCGTATCCACCTGAAACTCCTGCTTCACCGTATTGGTCGTACATTTGTCTCTTGTTTTGATCTGAAAGGACTTCGTATGCTTGACTCACTTCCTTGAATTTTTCTTCTGCGTTCGATTCTTTATTGCGGTCTGGATGATATTTAGCGGCCAATTTTCGATAGGCGCGTTTAACTTCATCTGCTGTCGCAGATTTGCTCACTCCAAGGATGCTGTAGTAATCTTTATTCGATTTTGACATAGGTTCGTTGTTTCTTTATACTAGCTAATGCTCCCGATTCTACCAAAAATCGAACCAACAGTACAAGCGCAACCACAGAAAAGTTCCGCAAATAAGCGCAAATATACACCTGTTCAGCAAGTTATTGACCGGAAAAAGCCAGTTGAAAAAACAATCGGTCCACTTCTCCCGAAGATACTTGTTTTCTTTGGTATCATCCTCGTCTTTTCTCAAGCAATACCGTTAGCATGGTCTGTGTTTACTGGATATTCTATGTCCGAAAGCGGCAAAACATTCTCACCAGTTACAGCGGCGTTTATCGACAAACTCACCTCGGTTAAATACATTGCTCCAGGGACCGAATGGTTCGAAGCTGTAGTCGCACAAAATCATGCAATAAAAATTGATACTGAGTACAAAAAGACAATGAAACTATCGATCAACAACGCGGGGATTTACCGAGTCAACTTAGCAGCAAACATTCCTGGTAACAATGCAGCGATTTATGATGATGCACTAAAACATGGAGTCGCTCACTTAAAGGGAACATCTGTCCCTGGTGATGATGGATTAAGTGTTATTTACGGACACAGTGGTGTCGCAACATTTTTAGTAGGTAAAAGCAGTCCACAAATTGTCTTTTCTCGCCTTGATACCGTTTCTATTGGTGATACAATGTCCATTGATAGGGACGGCAAAGAGCTTCGCTATGTCGTTTCAGGCAAAAAAATAATCGAAGCCCAAGACCTAAGTTTTATGTCCGAAAAAACAGATAAAGAGAGAGCAATTCTCCTCACCTGTTGGCCACTGGGTATTGGAACAAAAAGATTAATTATTATTGCAGATAGAATCCAATGAATAATAAAAAAGGACCTGTCATCGTACTTCTCTTCATAGCCGTCGTTGCTATCGTGGTCATTATCGCGTTACTGATTTCTCAATACTTTAACAAAGATAAATCTTCTAGCACAGGAAACGCAGAAATTAACTACATTGGACTTTGGGACCAAAAAGAAATTTACGAACCATTAATTGCAGAATACGAAGCCGCACATCCAGGTGTCAAAGTTACCTATACAAAGGCGAGCTTTATTAACCAGAGTAGTTTGACGTACAAGGGAGTTTATCAAACGGATGCAGAGGAAAGAATTGCAAACGGTAGCGTCGATATTATCAGAATTCACCAGAGTTGGATTGCAAAACTACTTCCCCAATTGTACCCAGCACCAACAGATGTTATGACCGGTGCACAAGCGAAAGAACTTTATTACCCAGGGATATACGAAGCAATTACGACCTCGAACAACCTTGTTTACGCTTCACCTCAGATTATAGATGGACTTGTTCTACTCTATAATAAAGATCTTTTTGATAAAGCAAAAATCACTGATCCAAGAACAGCAACACAAGACTGGGATGTTACACTACAAACCGCAAAAAAACTTTCACAGAAAAATGCGAACGGAACAATCAAGGTCGCAGGAATCAATATGGGTAGTGTTTCAAACGTTACAAGTTCACCAGAAATCCTTTTAACAATGTTAACCCAAGCAGATGTTAAAGTAGTCAGTGTTAACGCTACAACTGGTAAAATATCAGCAACATTTGCAACTCCACAAGGGCTCGCAGCAGTAAACCGATTCTACGAATTTGGTCGACTTGGTGCTTGGTCTTCACGAATGGAAAATGATTTACAAGCTTTTTCTAGCGGACGACTTGCAATGATGATAGCTCCAAGCTGGAGAGTTATTGATATCGTAGGAATGAATTCATCATTAAGATTTGAAGCTTTGCCACTTCCAGTTCTTCCTGGAGCAAACGCTGATGTTCCTCAATTCCTTGGATCATTCTGGATCGATGTTGTTTCTAAAAAGTCAAAATATCCAAAGGAATCATGGGCATTTCTTAAATGGTTAAGCGAGCCAGAACAAATGAGAAGAATCTACAAAGCACAAACTGAAAAGCGATTAATTGGAAATCCCTATCCACGAAAAGATATGGCCGATGAGCAAAAGGATGCACCTTACATTGGTGCAGTAATCACGATGGCTCCACGAATGAAAACCTGGCCATTGTATGATTATGGTATTTGGGAAGAAACATTTAGAAAAGGACTCTTAGAATTTGAGGATCAAGGTGGTGTGTCTGACAAAGGTCTGGCATCCCTGGAATCCACAATCAACAATCTAACTTTGAAACGATAACGGTGAAAAAAACAAGACTGCGCCAAGTACTTACAATATTCTCTCTCTTCATGCTTTTGGTCTTACCAACTGCAATTGTCGGGTATGGCAACTTTTCCTCACTGGTTAACCAAGCTTTCGCAAAACCTTTCCAAAAGCAAGAAGCAACATTCTTAGTTGAGACAGAAAGCAGTACGAACATCTCAAAAGGCAGCAACTTTTCCGTAAAAATGACAGCCAATGCAATTAAGAATATTCCTTTAAAGCATTTTGCAGCATTTATAGAATTTGATAAATCAAAAGTTGACGTAAAGTCTATCCAAGTACAAAACTCAAAACTCCTTAAAGTAATGAGTTATCAAAACGGTTTCATCGTATACCCTGCCTCGATGACAACACCAAAAAATTACTCAGAATTACTTCCAGAAAATTGTTCGAAAGACAGTACCTGTGAATTCGATAGTTTCTCTGCAAACGCGGTATCTTTTACAATTAGCGGAGTCTTAATCTCTGATCTTACTGAACAACAGAGACCAATCAAAGTTTCAATGATTGGAGCAGCAGAAACAGAAACAGTAACGTTATGGAACGAAAAACTTGTCCTCCCAGTACTCAAATTAGGTGAGTATGTAAAAAATAGTGCTCCAGAATTTACTTCGACACCTGAAAAATACGTAACCGAAGGATTCCAATTTGATTATACTATCGAAACAAAAGATTCAGATAAAGATGTTGTTACCTATTCACTTGTTTGCCCTGATACTGCATTTTGTAGCAAGGTTCAAAAAGCTCCCGAGAACGTAACTCTTGAAAAGAATGTCATTCAATGGAAGGCTCCAACATACGCAGAAAAGCCATATGAAATTACTGTTTATGCAAATGATGGTAAAAGCGTTTCAACACAAACTTTCGCACTAAAAGTATTACAACGTGATACTTCTTATTTTTCCTGTACCTTTACCCCAGCAGTTGCAGTCAAAGTATTGGACTACAGAGTTGAAACTCCATTAGTCGTTGTAGCAGAAAGCTCGGTAGCAATGAAAAAAGCGGTAGTTACTTTAGAAAAAGATGGCAAAGTTGAAAAATCATTCGATTATACATTCTCTAATTCACCAAAGAATGTCATCCTTGATCAGTCTAGCAATCCGCCACTTACCTACAAATTCAGCGAAGGAACTTATGATGGTCATGCAGTATTTACCTCAGTTCAAGGTACAGAATTTACCTGTGATCTTGCGAATCCAACTGTATCACTTGCTCACTACATGAAATTGGCTTTAGTGCAAACCGCAAAACAAATTGTTTCAGTTGTTAATGCTCAAGTTAACGTGGGAACAAACAATGCCCCAGTATTCACTTCGGATCCAATGGCAGCTGCAGGAAATGGTGGTTCTTCGCCATCAGTATCATTTGTTT
>CAZCKT010000070.1:0-4630 GCA_964499355.1 uncultured Candidatus Saccharibacteria bacterium
CACATGTTATCCACAGTTCGACCTATTGGTACGATTCTACTTTTGCAGTCTGTTAAGCGTGCAACAACACTTTGTTCTGTTTGAGATTGTCGATGAATATTGACGTGATTCGATTCGTGAAGTTTTTAGTCAAGCTTTGTTACTGGTATTGTTGGTTCTCCAATAGTATGTTTCGCTTCTGATGAAATATCCATGTAATTCCATGTGTTTGGCGACTCCATCTCAGCGTTTACGTTTAACATTCTTGCAATATTTTCTGATAACGAAGGAATGTATGGACGGAGTAGTAGTTGAAGTGCCCTGACTATTGCGACTGCATTGTAGAGTGTCTTTTTCTTTTGATCTTCATCTGTAGATTTCCATGGAGCTGCTGTATTGATGTATTGGTTTCCAAACTGTGCAAGCCTCATTACCTCCATGATCGAACCTGAGAATACAACATTGCCAAGAAGCTTGTCAGTTTCTGCGAATGTATTGGTAATGGCTACGTCTACTTCTTTATCGAGTTCTGATTTGTAAACTACGCCTTCTTGTTGGGTCTTTATATAAGAGAGAACTCTATAAATGTAATTGCCTAGAGTCGCAACCAATTCATTGTTGTTTAATGTTTTGATATCGTTTTCTTCAAAATCGATGTCGTGGTTCTCAGGTGCGTAGCGAACGAAGAAGTAACGAACAAGTTCTGGTGAGTACTGCTCGAGCAAATCTTTTGCGAGAATAAAGGTGCCTTTGCTCTTGGACATTTTTTCACCTTTTATATTCAAATACATATTTGCGACAACATTGGTTGGTAGTTGAAGTTTTTTATTTAGTGTTTCTCCTGGTAAAGGTCTGGAAATTTCTTTGTTTTCTGCATACTTTGTGTTGTAGGCAAGTAGTTGTGCTGGCCAGAAAAGTGAATGAAATGGAATGTTGTCTTTAGCAATAAAGTAGTAGTGCTCCGAGGATTCATTTTTCCAGAAATCTTCCCATTCTGATGGATTTCCTTTGTTTTTTGCCCATTCAATTGTAGCGGACAGATAGCCAATAACAGCTTCAAACCATACGTAAATTACTTTGCTCTCGAAGTCTTTTACTGGAATTGGTATTCCCCATCCTATATCTCGAGAAATTGGCTTTTCTTTTAATCCTTCTTTAAGCCAAGCTTTAGTGAATTCGTATGTATTTTTTCTCCAGAATGATTTGTCTTCAATATATTTTTCAAGTTCCGACTGAAGTTTACTCATATCAAAGTACAATTCTTCAGTTTCTCTGAGTACAGGTGTGCTATTGCTCAGTTTGCTGACCGGATTTTTAAGTTCCTCTGGTGTTAGGACATGTCCGCATTTGTCGCACTGATCCCCACGTGCTGGGAAGTAATCACAATGTGGGCAGTTTCCTTCTATATATCGATCTGCTAAGAATTGATTTTTCTCGGTATCATAGAATTGATTTGATTTTTTTCTTGTTAAAAATCCTTGATCATTGAGGACTGAAATAAAGTTCTGAGATACTTCTTTGTGGTTTTCGGTTCTGGTTTTAGTAAAGAGATCGAATTTTATTGAGAGTTTCTCGAATATTTCAACAAAAGATGCGTGGTTTTGCTCTATAAATTGCTCAACGGGAATTCCTTTTTCTTCTGCTTTAACAGTAATCGGGGTACCATGCATATCACTACCGGATACCATAGCAACGGCATTTCCTTTGATTCTGTTATAGCGAGCGAAGACATCACAGACAATGTTTTGTCCCGCTAAGTGACCAATGTGCATTGGTCCATTGGCATATGGCCAAGAAACTCCGATTAATACATGTTTCATGTGGAATTGTAACATAGCTATTGACGTGGTGGAATGAGATTGTTAGAATACTTATATTAAGTTCTATATATAGTGAAAATGAACGTTATTGAATTCGTGAAAGCAGTAGTTGTTCCAGTAGTACATGCACAGTCATCCGCAGCGGCAACAAATTGGCAACCTTCACGTGGAACCACCGATGCAAACCAACTTGTAAAAAACATTTTAAACTTGATTCTTATTGTCGTAGTTGTCGCAGCAGTTATCTACATCATGTTCGCAGGTATTCAGTATGTAACCAGCCAAGGTGATGCAGCAAAAGCAAAGCAGGCAATGGGTAGTATTACCAATGCTATTATCGGTTTGATCGTAACTTTCGCAGCATATGCTTTGATTCAATTGGTTATTGCTCAAATTGCTCCTGACAATAAGGGTATCGAAGCCTTACCAACAGTACAACAAGGCTCAGGTACGGGTAACTAAATAGTTTATGGACATTATCGGATTTCTTTTTAATCAGATTTACGTTCATGCTATATCTACGAATAATCCAGATAACCCACCAAAGTTAGTAGAGATATTTCAGCTATTGTTTCCGTTAATTGATACATTGCTTTATGCAATAGCACCAATTATTCTTGTAATCATGATTATAGTCGCAGGTGTTAAGCGATTGATGGCCGCGGATAATAGTAAAGCTGTTATCGAGTCATCACAAACACTCTTCTGGGCTGTTATTGGGTATGCTGTTGTCTTGTTATCATATGTAATCGTTCGATTCGGTGCTTCTTTCTTGGGATACGATATTGCAGGAAATTCTGGTATCAATTTGTAGCGTGTTATAATCGTTAATGAGGTTGCTGCCCGCAAACATACGTCACTTTCTTTTTGTTTCTATTTCGTTACTATTTGTTCTTGCGGTATTCTCTCCTGTATCTGCACTAACCCAGCAGCAAATAGAGCAACAGAAAAGTCAGAAGCAGCAGGAATTGAACCGGATTGTTACTGAAATTAACTCAATTGCGTCCTCCTCGGCAAGTATTAGTTCTAAACTTACTAGTCTATCTTCAGAAAAAACGAAATTGGAAAAGTTACTGAATTCGATGTCTGAAGATGTAAAAATTCTTGAACAGGAAGCAAAGAATGATGAGAATGAACTGATTTCAATCGCTAATTCATATGCGTTGCAGCAGGCATTGTATTCAATCGATTCTCAGAAAAACTTTTTAATTACCTTGTTTGAATCCCCAAATCTAACCAATGTAATGGAGCGAATCCTTTACTACAACGTGCAAAATCAATCAATGCAACGTCAACGTTCATATATAGAATTAAAACAGACTGCCATTTCGGCCAAGCGTTCTCAGATTGCACAGGAACAAGAAAGTATGCAAAAGTCACTGTCTTCGGTAAGTCAGCAAATCGCATCGCTTGAAAATCAACAATCTCAATATCAAGCAAGCCTTTCTAAAAGCTATTCTCAGCGAAATTCTTTGGTTTCAGATATTTCAAAGTTAACTCGAGCAGCTCAGGCGATTATTAATAAAAAAGCGTCATCAGTCGGAAGTCCTTCTAGTGGTGTAGGAGGCGGAAGTGGGAGTGGTTCGGGAAGTGTGGGTGGCGCAACAACTCCAAGTACTTCAGGCAGTATTTCTTTGTATATTGGAAATAATCTGGAAAAGAAAACATCTAGCGTGCTACGAATGAATTCGGCAACAAATGAAATATCATTGGCAGGTGTTTGGACAACTGAATTTGCTGGAACATTAGAATTTAACAAGTCTTCTGGAATGTACGCAATTAATGATTTACCTTTAGACCAATATTTGTGGGGACTCGCAGAAATGCCATCTTCTTGGGCTCCCGAAGCGTTGAAAGTACAAGCGATAGCTGGACGATCCTATGCTGTGTATAAAATGAAAAATGGCGGCTACGGTAAATATGATTTATATGACTCAGTACAGGATCAGGAATACGTTGGATTATCAAAAATAAAAGGTGCATCAGGATCACAATGGAAAACGGCTGTTGACTCTACCTCAAAATCAGTGGTTAGTTACAATGGGAACATAATTCAGGCGTTATACTCCGCAGAAACTGGTGGACATACGCTATCTTCTCAAGAGTCCCCATCGTTTGGAAGTTTTAGGGCGTATCTCCCATCAAAACCAGATAGATATTTAGAGGGAGGAATTTGGAAACCATACGGTAATGGGTCAAGAGCATATTGGTTAAAGCAAGACAGGACAAATACGATGGCATTGTTAATAGATTACCTAAATGGCGCGATCTACTACGATAAGTATAAAACTGTTAAAACAACGTCCGAACAATCGGCATCCTCGTTGGATTCTGTCTTGGGTGCAAGCGCGATTACAGACAAAGTGGGAACGATCCAGTCAGTCGTTCAGTTTTACAATGTTGGGGGCAATACCATCGTGGAGAACACAAAATATACAGCATACTTAGAAGTTACTGGAACAAAGGGTAAAACCACTGTCTCGGGTATTGGTTTTAAAACTGCGTATAACATCCGATCACCGGGTACTAATTCAGTATGGTCAACCTTGTATGATGTTAAAAAAGTTTCGAATGAAAATTGGGAAATTTGGTCGAGAGGGTGGGGGCACCGCGTTGGGATGAGTCAATACGGTGCATATGGTCGTGCACAAGCTGGGCAAACCTCTGAACAAATATTGAAGTATTACTATAACAATGCAAATGTAGTACAATATGATATAGGTCGGAATGTTCGGGTCGCACTGAGTAAAGTAGGGTCTCGAGTAATGCGGGTTACCGCAAAAAGTGAGATTTCCATTTACGAAGGAGGTGTGTTGCTCAAGAAAGTTCCT
>CAZCKT010000071.1:0-4406 GCA_964499355.1 uncultured Candidatus Saccharibacteria bacterium
GACGTACCGGTCGAACATTTCGACTTCAAATTTTAATTTAGAAACTCAAGTTCGAACCTTATCGCCTGTATACCCAGATATTCTGGCTACACAGGTGATGGCGGGATTCGAACCCGCGCATAGCGGTTTTGCAGACCGCTGCCTTACCACTTGGCTACATCACCATTTGTGAATTATACAACAGGTTTAATCGATTATCATGTTTTAACCAAGAGTGTTAAAATTGGAGAGTATGCGTTTTATTCAAATTATATTCGCTTTTGTCTCGGTATATCTTTGTATAAGTGTATTTATTGTGTTAATTTCTTTCTTCTCTTGGATGAATACATTTCATATTAATTCGCAGAATGAACCCATGCAAATTGTAAAAACTAATTTGGATAATGCAACTATATATATAATGGAAAATAAGAGTAACTCAGCTTTATTGACTCTCCTTAAACTATCTAAAATGCAAACTGTTAGTAAAGTCGCTGAAACTTCGGGAACTACTCTATTTATAATGTACGAAAAAGGTAGTGTAGATGCCTCTCTGGTTCCATTGGGATTTACGACGTTGTTTCGAATTTCTTCTATATCGGATCAGAACGGAAAAAAGATTTATGTTGCAGAGAATTCCATTTTAGATGTACTTGCAAGGAAAGTATTTGCACGCAAAATTACTTGGTCAAACGAAATCCTCCCTATTGTTGCAAGTAGTCAGTCAAAATCGTACACTGTGAAAGGTTTAGCTGACGGGATCAAATTATATGAAGATTAAACAAGCTTTCGCAAAGATATTAATTGGATTGGTTGTATTTTTCGCGATTCAAAATCTCATTGGTGGGTTTGAACTTTCAAAATCAATCTCATACGTCCTTGTTTTCTTGGCTTTATTCTTAGCAACGGAATGGTTAACCGTTCGAATTCGCATATTTTTCCTGATTCCGCCGCTGCTTCCAATGTTAATACTCATTCATACTTTGCTGTTATTTGCTTTGTTTTATCTTGGTGATTCTGTAATAGCCGGCGTTTCGGTTACTAAACTTCATCCGGGATTTATTCTCTTTTTGGGGAAACCTAAAGTTCTGCAAACGTTAGGCGAGTTTGGTACAATTGGGGTGGTATCGCTCTGTATGGGGATTGTTTACCAAGTGATAAATTGGTTAAGTAGTGAAAAATGACACAGCAGTTAGTTAGTATTTTAGAAATTGTCTTTGGAGTTCTTGGCGTTATCGCTATTATTGCGCAAAATAGAAGCGAACAGGGGTCTAGCTTTTTCGGCGGAGGTGGTGATGTTTTCAAATTACGAAAAGGCGTTGATCGATTCTTGTTCTACTCTACTTTCATTGTTATCTTAGTTCTCATCGTTTTGATTTACTTAGACATTAAAATCATTTCCTAATCATGTCGATTCGGAACTTCCTTTGGGAATATCCTCAAGCAGTGATGTTTTTAGTGAGAAAGTTTTCGACGTTTTTTATTGTTCTTGCAGGTATTCTTGTTGGAATATTTTTTGCTGTTCTTGTGTCCCTAATTGTTAATGCAAAAATAGCCGGTCGATTATTTGATGGCACACTTCGTTACGGAGTTATTGGTAATTTAGAAGTTATCAACCCACTTGAAGTTGGACCAAGTAGTGCTGAGCAAATTGCGTCAAAGCTCCTTTATAATAGTTTGGTTTCAATCGACGAGACTGGCCAAATATACCCAGAGTTAGCCGAAACATGGGCTATTTCTCCTGACGGTAAAGAATACACGGTTTATTTGAAAAAAAATGTTAAGTGGCACGATGGATACGAGTTAACATCAAAGGATGTTGCGACAACTTTCGCACTCCTTCAATCAGGTGATACTCAAACAGTTCTTGGTGCAATTGCAAAAGACGTTGAGGTAAAAATTCGTAGTACATATCAGATTTCTTTTGTCTTAAAACAGGTGAATGCAGCATTTTTCGAGCTTATGGCTACTCCAGTTCTACCTGACCATATCTATTCTAATATTAGCTACTCACGATTAGTTGAATTAGGCGATTCTATAACACCTATCGGAACGGGGCCGTATATGTTTATTAAGCAGGATTCTCAAAAGTTATATTTACAGGCAAACCCGACGTATTTCAAAGGCAAGCCGAATATTAAATCATTGCAGTTAGTTAGTTTTAATACGTATAAATTGGCCGAAGTTGCTCTGTTTTCTGGAAATATTCATGCACTTGCTCCTGTTGATGCCTCTACAATTCAAACACTTAAAAAGGTGGGTTCAGTTTCACCACGATTGCAAATTTCGCAAATTGTTCAATCAAATAATACAAGATTACTGTTGTTCAACTTACAAAAAGACGGAAATGGTAAAGACATTCAATTCAGGCAAGCTGTTGCTAAAGCACTAAACCGCAATACTATATCTGCTTTAAATTATGGTTCGCGTGTTGCATTCGGGCCATATGATCAGTCATCTTATGTGTATGATGCTGCAGTAGAATCGATTAACGCTTTTTCTGAAACTGACTCTAACGCAGCATTGGAAAAATTAGGTTGGACTTATCCATATTCAGGTGCTCCATATCGGATGAATAAAGATTCCGAACTTTCTCTTTCCCTTACCTTTCTTGATACAGAAGTTAATCGAACTGTTGCCTTAAACATCCGTGAACAATTAGCAAAAGTTGGTGTTAATCTTTCACTGAACGCAGTAACTCGTGACGAAATGTTACAGACAGTACTTCCACAAAAAGAATTTGAATTACTGTTGTTTGAAGTACACACCGGAATTGACCCAGATCAATATGGACTTTGGCATTCATCTCAGAAAACTTTCCCTGGGTTAAACTTAAGTGGTTACTCTTCTTCGTTACTCGATGAGTTGTTAGAAAAAGGTCGTCTTCAAGTAAATCGAGACAAACGATTGGAGATTTATCAGCAGTTTCAAAAAGAATTAGTTTCAGATGCAGTTGCAATTTTCCTATACCATCCCTCATATTTTGAGGTTTCTTTTGATATAATTGACCGAAAGTTGCCAAGTACGGCAGCCGATCCAAGTGATAGATTTATTCATATTCAATCTTGGAAAATGTTGCCGGGGTGGCGAAATTGGCAGACGCGCTAGCTTCAGGAGCTAGTGTTAGCAATAACATGCGGGTTCGAGTCCCGCTCTCGGCATATATACAAATTGAGGGAATCGAAACCCAAGGAGAATGTAGTGACCTACATTCGACGAAGGGCGGGCCCGAGGTAGGAACACCATAGAACGCGTAGCGAAAATTAAGAGTTCCAACGTGGGCGAGTCCCGCTCTCGGCATTTACAAATTGAGGGAATCGAAACCCAAGGAGAATGTAATATCTTAAAATGTGTGTTGACGGAATTAGGTAGAACTTTTATAGTGACATATATACCTAATTCATTGGAGTATTATGTCCCAAACAAAAAAACTGCAAATAATTGCGATTTTCCTTACTGTTGTTTTAGCTGGATTAGTAAAGTTTTCGTATGATTCGTTTCAAAAACATAGAAATGTACCAGAAGTTAATGAAGTCTTGGGCTTAAGTGATGCTCCATTGTACATTCCAAATAACTATCAAAATTTAGGTTCACCTTTTTCAACTTTAGCGCTTCCTGATGGTTCTATATGGTTTTTTGATCAATCAGGTTATCGCTTAGTCAAAGTCAATTCGAGCGGACAAGTCGTGAGAACTGTGGGTAGATTTGGAACAGGACCAGGTGAATTTTCTGGTCAGATCGATAGCATGACTAAGGATACCGCGGGGAATCTTTATTTGGTTAATACATGCACGGTTTTTAAATTGGACGAAAATGGTGGAGAGATTAAACGATGGGGTATTTGTGATGGTGTCACAGATTCAATTCCTGGTTCGTATCCAAGAATTGGTTTTAATTCAGTTACAGGGAAATTATACATTTCTCGTGCGCATGGTATTCACCCAGTTACTGGAGTTTCAGGAGATCAAGATCTTGGAGTTGTAGATATTTATACAACTGATGGTGTTTTTTCTTCAGAGTTGACAATTAACAATCAGGTTCGAAATTATGCGAACAACCCTCCAACAACTTATCGCCCAGAAATGCTTAGTATTGGCCCAGATGGAAAAATTTATGTATATGAAAAGTTAGATAGAATTTCACTTCCAGATGTTGGAAGTTTTTCTGGTCCATGGCCAACATTAGATGGTGTCATTCAGGTTTATTCAAGTAATGGTACTTTTATTCAAGAAATTGATGTTTCTGCGGATACTCCAAGCATAAACGGATTTACTGTGCTACCTGATGGGAAAATGATGACATCTCGTCAATCTGCTCCATTCATACGTGTCTTCAATAGTAACGGCTCTGAATTGAGTACATGGGGCGAATATGGTACGAATGCATGGCAATTTATTTTTCCCAAGAAGGTGACTTCCGATGGGAAT
>CAZCKT010000072.1:0-4272 GCA_964499355.1 uncultured Candidatus Saccharibacteria bacterium
AACAGGTGATTGGAGCACTATAATGTCATCGATTAAACGAATCAAACGATTGTTGCTACAGATAATCGATCTGTTCAGCGCCTTTCGTCGTGTGATTATACCGGTACGCAAACGCGTGCTATTGGCTAAAATCAACGGTTCGTTTAGTGTTCCTACCGGCATGTCTCCAATCGTAGACACGCTTCAGGGACGTTTGGCTAAGCCGCGATTCAATCCAGATGAGCATGACATCATGACCCCTGAAAAACTTGGTGGGTTGTCGAATATCACAAATATCGAATTCGACGAAGCTGCTTTTCGCCGGTACTGTCCATACATTAGTAACAAGTAGAAAACTTACGCTAACGTCCTCTTGAACCGAAGAAAAGATTATCTTTTCTTCGGCGCTTATGTTATTATATCTTCCATGACTTAACACGATGGAGATTATCATGACTTCCACCCTTTTGTTTGTAGATGATCTGCGCGATGTCTCCGACGTGTATGACCCCGCCTGTGTAGCGCGTTTCAAAGTGGTGCGCGATATCGGTGGTGCCAAATCGTGGATTGTTGAACACGGGATCCCCGACTTCATTTCATTCGATCATGACTTGGCTGATGATGACCACAGTACCACCGGTTACGCCCTCGCCAAATGGATCGTTGATGGAGTTTTAGATGGCAACCTCGAATTTCCGGCCGGATTCAAATATCAGGTACATTCGGCTAATCCGGTGGGTCGCGCTAATATTGTCGGCTTGCTCGATAATTTCCTGCGATTTTGCCTGAAAGATGCTATGTGCCACAATTGTTTGCCGTCGGATTTGGCAGTCGTACAACGCAATAAACCTGTTCAAACTATCACCTTGATGCCGCAAACGGAGAACACTAAGCATGTCGCAAATAACTGATCGTATGTCCCACTATGTGGAAGTGACTCATTTTTTCGATAAGGTTTTTCCTGCATACAGTGATTTGCCGACAAAAATGGCTGATACTGTTGAGAATTCGCCATGGCACCGCGAGGCCAATGTATTGGTACATACCCGCATGGTGCTCGATCAAGCTTTCAGCGCGCTGATAGATGTTGAAGATTTGGCCACGGTGAACGCGGTAATTTTGGCGTCGATGTTTCACGACGTAGGTAAACCGGCTGCCCAAATCGAAAAATCTTCGACTGACCGTGGTACTTATAAAGCCTTTCACGGACATGAAGCCATGTCGGCTAATCTGTTTGTCGACTTCATGCTGACTTATGGCGATTCGCCACTTTGGGGTGATTTCGCGCCATCCAAAGAGATGATCGCATTTGTAGCCTTCATGATACAGGAACATTTGCCATACTCTATCGGTGCAGATCTTGATCAGTGTCTCTACACAATGTGGAGTCTTGGTCGCGCTGCCGGGGTTGATCGACCACTGATGGCGTTTGCAGCCGCCATCCGCGCCGATGCCTTTGGGCGCATCTCAGATGACGCAGAAGGTAAGCGCGCCGCGACTGAAAAGTGGTTGAACGAAAAGATCTTCCGGCGCGAAGCTGACTTGGTTGCTGGCTGGGAATCGCGCTGCGACATCGATGTCGATGTCGATGCTGTTGACTGTGCTAGAGTGGTGTTTCCGATTGGCGCATCATCCTGCGGTAAGTCTACAATGATGACCAATATGGCTAATGACTTGCGGTTGGCCACTGGCGGCCGGATGAAGACTACCTTCTTCGGATTAGATCACGCTCGGTTGGCCTTCTTTAAAGAACGAGAACCAGAAGCTTATAAAGAGGTTGAACATGATCGAGACACCTTGTATAATGTAGCTTGGCACTACGCGAACTTGCACAGCGCCGCATTTTCACAGTATGAACTGCCGGTATTCATGTATAAACTCGACGAGCTTGTTCGAGCTGGTAAAGGTGTGCTCGTTGTTGACAATACCAATCTGTCGAAATCAGCGCGCCGTCGGTACGTTTCAGCGGCCGCACAGAAAAAGCTAGCCACCGTTGCATATGTGTTCATGCGACCACTGGCCACTCATTTCAACTTCACTGCCAAGCGGGCGGCTGATCCTACTGCGATCCTTGGTGCAGTACCAGAACATCGGATCCGCCAACAATATTTGGTACGTAGAATTCCGTATCTCGGTGAAGTTGATGTGATGCGGTTCATCTGGTAACTAAACACCTACAAAATGAAGACGGAAGATGTACATCTTCCGTCTTCAGTGTTATAATTCGTTTGTAAGTCACCCTTCTCTCGGTCCATCGCGACCTACAGCGTCAAACTCTCCAAAATAGTAAAAAGCCAAAAAGCTGCGTAAGCTTGTGGCATCACCTAAATACTAGGTCGAGTGACGATCACCGTCATCTCGTCGTTGTATACTTTAAATGCTTTGTCAAACAACTTTAAGCACAATCTTTAGATACTTTGAAAGGAATTACCATGGCTCTATCTCTAGCTCAACTCCGCGAAGCTTTCCAAAAAAATCAAACCACTTCATCCGGCTCCGGTTCCCCACGTTGGAAATTGTTTTATCCGTTTTTCAAAATCGACATCGATCAACGCGCAATCTTTCGATTCCTGCCAGACAATGATGAAACCAATCCATTGGCCTTCCTGGTAGAAAACATGACACATCGTCTGACCGTGAATGGCAAACAGCGCACCGTGCCATGTTTGAAGATGTATGGTAAGAAATGCCCATGCTGTGATCTGTCGGCCAAATACTACGGTGAAAAAAATGAACAGATGGGTCTGAAATACTGGCGCAAACAGGAGTTCATTGGTCAAGGTTTGGTGAATGAATCTCCGATTGAATGGGAAGATGAAAACAGTAATAAGGTTCGTAGTTCGGTTGATATCCAGAAGGCTGGCGGAAATCCAGTACGTTTGATTTCCATTGGACCAAAAATCTACAAACTGATTCAGAATGCCTTCACTTCCGAAGATTCAGAACTTGAAAATGCGCCGTATGAACTGTTCGGCGGCCATGACTTCCGGCTGCGTAAGTCTAAACAAGGTGAATATGCCGATTACTCGTTGTCGTCGTTTTCGACGAAACCGTCGGATGTGGATGCATCTTTGATCGAGTCATTGACCCTGTTCAATCTGGCCGATTACCGTGAGCCTGAAATTTCGGCTGAAGAAATGGAAGCATTGATTCAAGCTGATGCCACTGGTTCAGCTTACAGTCGAGATGGCGAAGCGCCGAAGAATTCGGCGCCCGCTAAATCTTCAGCGCCAGCAGCTAAATCCGCCGCTGAAGATTCGGCAGATGACACGCCACCATTCACTGAAACTTCGAAGCCCGCAGCCGCAGCCGCAGCTTCAACCTCAGACGCCGATCGTCGTGCCGCGATCATGGAAACCATTCGTCAACGAAACAAACAGCGCCAGGCCGAATCTGCTCCAGAGTAATTTGGTTGATTGTTGTAGTTCTAATCACCGACGCGATCGCGTCGGTGATCATCCCTATAAGTTTGGAGTATTCGTCAAATGGCAAAAATGAGCTTTTTGAAAGATTTTAGAAAAGCGGTGGACAAGCTTGACTCAGTGACGACCAAGTTCTCGCCGCCGACTCACTGGTATCATACCGGAAATTATGCAATCAACCGAATTCTCAGCGGTTCATTTCGTCGTGGAATTCCACAGGGTCGAATCAGTATTTTGGCAGGTCCTTCTGGCGCCGGCAAAAGTTTCTTACTGTGTAACATCATCCGTGAAGCTCAGAAAGATGGCGCTTTTATCCTGGTGATCGATTCTGAAAACGCGTTAGATCAAGAATTTATGGCTAAACTGGATGTCGATACCAGTGAAGAAGCGCTGTCATACGTCGGTGTTACCATCATGCAGGACGTGACAAAAATTCTGTCCGAGTTTTTGGGCGCCTACGAAAAAGAATATGGTAAAGACAATCCAGATGCCCCGAAAATTCTGATCGTGATCGACTCGCTTGACATGTTGTTGACCGAATCGGAAGAAGAAAAGTTTGAAAGTGGCGTACAAAAGGGCGATCAAGGTCAACGCGCAAAAATCCTGAAACATTTACTGCGTACACTAGTGGTAAAAACATCAAGACTCAACTGCACTACGGTCGCCACACATCAAGTGTATCCGGCGGATCCGTTGGCTGGTGAAGGTTCGTGGGCGCTGAACAACGGCGTACGATACTCGGCAAGTCAGATTGCGCTTATCACAAAACTTCGGTTGAAAGAAGATGCCGAAATCGTTGGTATTCGTATGCGTGTCGAGACTTTCAAATCACGATTTGCGAAATTGGGATCCAAGGTAGAGGTTGAAGTTC
>CAZCKT010000073.1:0-4227 GCA_964499355.1 uncultured Candidatus Saccharibacteria bacterium
TATATCGTGAACCTGCTTAATTCAGCAATTTCGCTACTGTTTATTGTTCTTTTCTTTCTGGTAAAAAAAATGTCATTGGCGTTACCACGAAAATCTTCCAAGATTGGTATCGGATTACTAATTACGACAGCAATCCTTACCGCACTTGCTAATCTCTGGTTCATTCTTGGATACAATATCGGCGACTCAATACTCATCGCTCCACTTGGAGCATCATCAGGTGCTATCACCGCAATACTCTCATTTATAATTCTCAAGGAAAAAGTTACTCCATTACAATTAACAGGAATAATCGGAACTTTCGTTGGAATCGTATGGATTAGTTTGTAAGAAACTTCCCGTCGTGATATAATACGGCTACAAAGCGATTTTAGCTTCGGTTGTTTAAACTTCTCGGGGCTTGTGCCTCGGGTGAAATTATCTCCCAAAATATTAGGCATTATCAAAAAAATGATTGTTTCGTTTTGCGTGCATCTGCACGAATTTTAATAATTTTTTTATAAAACTAGTATGGGATACAGCAATAATCCTCCTTCACGTGGCGGTAGACGCTTTGGTGGGGGAAACAACAATTCATCACGATTTCAACGTGGAAACGGTGGTGGCGGACGTGGTCGACGTCCAGATCCAGTGTTTGATGAACGAAAATTTATCAACCGTGCAAAACCAATTGCATCCGAAGCTCCATATATGCACTCTTTTGCTTATTCAGACTTGGAAATTAATCCAATTTTGAAAAAGAATATTGAATCTAAAGGTTTTGATAAGCCAACGCCAATTCAAGATCAAGCAATTCCACATATTCTTGCAGGAAAAGATATTCTTGGTATTGCAAATACCGGAACAGGAAAAACTGCAGCATTCTTAATTCCTTTAATCGAGAAGATTGCAAAAAATCCAAACGAGAAAGTGCTTATTATTACACCAACTCGTGAATTAGCAGAACAAATTGCAGACGAATTATACTTGTTAACTTGGGATCTTCGGATGTCAGGTGCAATGTGTATTGGTGGTGCAAGTATGTCCAGTCAAATTTCACAACTTCGCAGAAATCCACAATTCGTAGTTGGAACTCCAGGTCGATTAAAAGACTTGCTTGATAGAAAAGTTCTTAACCTTTCAAATGTTGGTTCAATCGTCTTGGACGAAGTGGATCGAATGCTTGATATGGGATTCATTAACGATATTAAATATCTTTCTGGATTCTTACCAAAAGAACGACAATCACTATTCTTCTCTGCAACCATGGATCGTAGAATCGAAGATGTAATCAACTTGATTTTGAAAAAAGACCACGTTAAAGTTTCTGTCAAAACTGGCGAAACTGCATCACACGTCGATCAAGATATCATCCGAATAGGAAGCCGTGAAGAGAAGATTGCAAAACTTATCGAATTACTCAAACGAGATACTTTCGAAAAAGTGTTAGTCTTCATCAACATGAAGTGGCACGTCGATAAATTGGAAAAAATTCTTAAAGACGAAGGTCTTAAAGTAGAATCAATCCACGGTGACAAGCGACAAACGCAACGAAGCCGAGCTATCGAAAACTTCAAATCAAACAAAGCGAATATTCTTTTGGCAACAGATGTTGCTGCACGAGGGTTAGATATTTCAAATATCACTCACGTCATCAACTTTGATGTACCAAATACATACGAAGATTACGTTCACCGAATTGGACGAACAGGACGTGCAAACAAAACCGGTATTGCATTAACCTTTGTTCCAAATCGAGGACAATCATTTTAAGTATGGCTAGGCCAACTGTCCTAGTCTTGAACCCTCCGCTGAAAATGCGTGAGGTATCAAGAAAGCTTACAAAAAAAGCAAAATTGATTAGAGGATACTATCGAAACATAGAAGTAATCATTACTTCAACTGATATTCGAATACTTATCAATAAAAAGGACATTCGTGAATTTGACTACGTCTGGGTAACTGGCTCGTGGTCGAAACGCGATATGGCTCATGTGATTTCACTCTATTTGACTCACCATAATCGACCACATACTTCTGTCAACGAAGGTGCTGGAACGACTAAGCTCGTCGACATGGCGATGTACGCATTAAACGGTATTGCGCAGCCACGTTCGTATTTCTGTGCAAACAGTGAGTATATAAAACGAGCAGAAGAAATCGCCACAGTCTGTAAATTTCCATTGATTGCAAAAGATGTTCGAGGAACATTTGGTCGAAGAAGCTTTTTAGCTACAGATTTAAAAAATTTAAAAGAACAACTTTTTGCTCTTGACGATAATATCGACTTTATCTTCCAAGAATACATTGAAAATGATTATGATTGGGGAGTAATTGTTGGAAACAATAAAGTTTTATCTGCAGAAAAGAGTTACAGAAAACAAGATGATACGACATTTATGAATCACGCCTCTGGCGGAGCAACAGAAGTATTTGTCCCTACTAAAGATGTCCCCGAATTAGTCAAAGAAATGGCAATAAAAGCAAGCAATATACTGAATCTCGCATGGGCAAGATCTGATATTTTGATCAGTAAAACATCAGATTTACCATTCATACTGGAAACGAATCGTTCACCAAGAATGACTAGTAAATCTACAGAAGTTACAGCATTTGCCGAATACATTAATTCGATAATTGAATAGCTACTTAATCAGATTTTGATTAAATTTTGCGTACGCTTGTGCCCACTTAGGTAGTTTTGCTTCATCAGTCGATACTGGTAATCCAAACTTGAAAACGTGCAGTTCTAACTCAATAATGATTTTAAAAATGAGTAATCCTACTATCCATTGCCACTTTGTGATATCCCAAGATAGATTAAATGTCTGCGCAAAGAAATAGATAAGTGCAATATATTCAGACATATTTGGATACAGTACAAACAGCTTTGGATTTACTTCAAAGTAAAAGTACAGAATCATGCCAACTGTTCGCCATGCCAAGAATAGAAGATAATACGCAGCTATCGGTGTTCCTATAACTAAAGGAATTATCATGAGATACTCAATATAATCAACAACTTTATCAATTCGGTGATACCAAAGTTTGCTTACTTTATACTTTTGCAAATAATCCCAATCCCAAGTATCCAGATAAATTGCTAACACCATACCCCAAAATGGCGATATATAGATGGCAAAATATCCCAAAAAGCGAACCCAGAACATCATTCTGACTGCTCTTACTTTCCAATACTCGGCAAACTCTATTTTTAATTCGTTCCACATAGTTGTTTTTAATATGTTGGCGAATTTTCTGCAATACCTTGCCGAAAATTCGCGATCCTCGCGACAGCAAATAAAACGCTTGATAATCTATTAAGAAAGGCATGTAAATCAGGCGACAATTCAATCTTACGCGAGGTCAAAACAGCGTACCGTTCCGCTTTTCTAGCAATTGTTCGTGCAATATCACATTGTGCTGAAAAAATACTGCCGCCAGGGATAATAAATTTCTTTAATGGAGGGAACTCTTCGTCAATTTGTTTGATTATTTCTTCGCATCGAACTAAATGTTTAGGTTGAATAAATGGGAACTTTCTAGGCGAATCAGTGTAACTTCCGTATTCAAAGGCGATTGAAGCTACCTCCGCTTGTGTAACAAATAAAAGTTGCTGCATTTCGAGTAGAATTGCCCTCTCAACTCCTAATATATCTGCTGTTTGCGCTTGAACTGCCGTTAATCCGAGCCAGCTATTACATTCGTCTAGAGCCCCAAGGAGCATGAACACGACATCATCCTTCGCAACGGACTTCTTCCCAGTATTCGAAGTACCCGAGTCACCTTTACCAGTAAAGAATGTTGTTTTCATTCAGTATTCTAGCACTCGGTAGCAATGTGCAGTACAATTCATCTATGACTGAACTCGAACAAAACATTCTTTCCGAAATAACGAAAGCTAAAAAAATTATTGTATTTTCTCATGTGCGGCCTGATTGGGATGCTATTTCATCAAATTTATTAACTACAGCTATTCTTAAAAAACAGTTTCCTGAAAAAATAATTATTTCAGCTATAGAAAAAGCAGCAATGCCGAACGGTGAATACCTGCCAGGATTTAACGAAATCCGCACAGAAACAGCGTTAGAAACAATTACTAACGAGTCACCTGACTTAATCATTATTGTCGACTGCCCTAGCTTTTCAAGAATTTCCTTTAAAAACGAAGAGTTAACCACATATTACAACAACCGTTCAATTAAAATTATTGGACTAGATCATCACCCGAGAGACAGAGATATGCTT
>CAZCKT010000074.1:0-4222 GCA_964499355.1 uncultured Candidatus Saccharibacteria bacterium
ATAGACTCATTTTTGCTTGAGAAACAACATATTCAGGAATTCGGTCATTCGAATATTGAGTTATTTCTGGAATTTCGAAGGAATTTGCATACTGTGGTCGTGTTTCAGTTTGTTCTTCTTTTACACCATCGAAAAAGAATTGCGGTTGATTTCCACGTAATCGAGAATATGCATCATCCTGTTTCTTGTCCCATTGAGATGGCTGTGACGGTCTGTAGGGCATCGAAGATGCATTGGTGACTATTTGCTTGTCCGGCACAGTAATCGAGTTGTGAAGTGCCTGTTTTATTGCGTGTGTTACTGCTGAATATACTCGAAATGGATTAATAAGCTTTACCTCGGTTTTGCGAGGGTGAACGTTGACGTCGACTTGGTCAGAAGCTAAATTAATTGCAATAACTGCACTTGGTTTGTAGAAATCTGGAACAAATTCTGAAATTCCCTGTTGAACCGCTCTAAAAATTCCCTTGTCTTCTACTGGACGCTGATTAACAAAGGGAATTAAAAATTTCGATGTACTTCCGAGTTGTTTTGGATGTAATAGAAATCCACCAATTTTGATTCCGTATTCTTCGTGATTAACTTCAAGCAAATCATCAGGTGCTACATTGTAAACTTTTGCTACTCTTTCTCTCGGAAATTGTGAGGTCGACGATTCTGGAAGGTTATAAATCTCACGGCCATTATTGTTAAGTATAAAATGTATTCTACCGTTAAGTAACGCAAAATACGTAAAGATTTTAACAATGTACTTGTATTCCGTATCTGCACCTTTCAGAAATTTTTGCCGCGCAGGAATATTCTTAAAGAGATTTTCTATTGTAATAGTTGTTCCTTGAGATCTTGATCCGGGCGTTATTGCTGATGTTTCGCCATAATCAGATGTAATACTTGCGGCGTCGCCAGCTCGATTTGTCAAAATAGCAGTTTTGCTAACAGCACTAATTGCTGCTAAAGCCTCGCCACGGAATCCATATGTTGAAATTGTCTCTAAATCCTCGGCATTAGTGAGTTTGCTAGTTGCATAACGCTCTAATGCGATAGGTAAATCTTCTCTCGAAATTCCTTTGCCATTGTCTTTAATTTCGATTTTGGTCATTCCACCATCGGTAATTGATACGACGATTTGTGTTGCACCCGCATCGATGGCATTTTCCATTAATTCCTTTACAACGGAAGCCGGTCGTTCAACGACTTCACCCGCTGCTATTTGATTAATGACTTGTGAGGCAAGTTTCTTTATTTCGCTCATATCGATATTTTACCATGCTAAAATCTGTGGTGAACCTTTATTTTTTACAACCATTTAGACTCTCTAAATATCTTTCAAAAGAGAAGCAAGTTTGGCCAGTAACATTTTCTCGTGAATATTATTTGTCATTTGAAGATGCCCTTTGGGATTTACTCCCACGTCTTGGGTACAAGAAAGGAGCAACTTTTTTGGTACCATCGTTTTATTGCGTGGATGTCATAAATAATATTACTGCGCATGGATATTTAGTGAAATCCTACGAAGTTAATAGAGATTTAACAATATCTCTAGAAACCGTTGGTAATGCTATAACTCAGTACAAGCCAGATATATTCATTGATTTTGATGCTGTTGGTATAGATTCGGGTATAAGTACTTTTATTTCGCGTAAGCTACCTTTTTCAACGTTGATTGTTAAAGATAAAGTACATACTGTTGTTGGGGCATCCATTGAGAATTTTCCTGAATCAGATCGACACTTACTACTAACGAGTACGAGAAAGGTTACACCATTTCCTGGGTCTTTAGCTATATATACCAGAAACGCTCGTAATTCATCGCAGAGGATTCCTCTAAAATATACCCTAAAAGCTCTGACGTTATGGATAATATATATCATATTTTTAAAGATTGCTTATATTTTTCGAAGTAAAGATTTCATGAAACTTAGTGAAAAAGTATTAAAAATTCATGACGATTTAATTGGAGATGCAATGTTCTCTGCGCCTTTATCGAAAAAATGGCTCTATTTAGTTGATCATATTGCAGTTGATACAATTAAATCTACGAAAGAAAGGCAGTTTTTACTCTATATGAATGCCTTTGAAAGTTTCTTGATTTCCAATAAGCTGGTGTGGACACATCCCAATGTATCAGATAACAGTAAAAATCTTCGCGGGTTCCCATTAATTCTAAATATAAATATTGCAAGCAGTGTTATAGCAAAACTTCGACAAAATGGAGTGTTTATTACATCGCAATTAGATGATTCACAATGGTCGCAGTCGCAAAAATTAATTATTTTGCCGATGGGACCACACTTAAAAGATAGAGATATAGAAAAAGTAGCGAAAATTACCGTTAAAGCGTTGACCGACGCCACACAATATGATACTATTACCGCATGAATAGTGAAGTAATGAACAAAGTTGCAGCACAGTTTGCAAAGGAATTTCCAGATATGGAAATCAGAAAAAGCGTTAATGTTGGTGATACCGTTGTCGCCCATACCAAAATTATCGTTATCAAGAAAGTTCAAAAAACCTTAACAACTGCAGAAAAGCAGGCAATGAAAAAGGCACAAGACGCAGGTAAAGTATTCAACGAAATGGACAATCTTAAGTCTCAGCCATTCCGTGGTGTTGTTGTTGCAATGAAAGGTTACGGTTCAAACAAGAAATTTGTTGTACGAAAAATCGGTGCAGACAATATCGGTGTCGAAAAGATTATCCCATTGTATTCCCCAGTATTAGAGAAACTTGAAATCCTTGCAAAAGGAAACCCACGACGTGCAAAACTTTACTACCTCAGAACACGAGTTGGTAAGAGCGCATTGAAAGTTCGTGAGAAAAAAACTGTTGCAGTTCCAAAAGATGCATCAGCTGAAAAGGCTGCATAAATGCAGTTCCCTACATTTTCCCTTGAATACGAATTATTAAAACAGCATTCCTGTATTGCAGGTATTGACGAAGTTGGTCGTGGTTGTTTAGCTGGACCAGTTGTTTCTTGTATAGCCATTATTAAGTCGGAAAATGATTATATTGGACCGACGGTTAGAGATTCCAAAACAATGTCAGAATTACAGCGTGAAAAAATAGCGGAACTACTTAAAACAACTCTTTCGGATTATGCAATTGGAAGTGCTTCTGCTGCAGAAATCGACAAGATAGGCATACGTAAAGCAACTCATTTAGCAATGCTTCGAGCATATTGGAAATTAAAATATGTTCCTTCAGCAATACTTATGGACGGTAAAAGCGCAACTATTCCAATTTTTTCAAAGACTTATCAATATGATCACGGTGATCTACTCCACTATGCTATTGCGGCAGCTTCTATATTAGCTAAAGTATATCGTGATTCATATATGACACGCGTCGAAGAACAGCTTCCGGGGTATGGTTTTAATTCCCATAAAGGATATGGAACAGCTGCTCATTATAAAGCACTTAACGAACTTGGCATTAGTAATATACATCGTAGAACATTCATTCATTAATCACCTTTCGCATTGTAGACTGCTGAATGAATGCAAAATATCAGTTGCAAGTCATAGGTGAAGACTTTGTTGCTGAACAGCTGATTAAATCTGGACACAAAATTGTATCAAGGAACAAAATCTACAAACCTTATGAATTCGATATCATTTCGCAATTCAATAATAAACTTTTTGTTCATGAGGTTCGAACGACACGACAGCTTTCATTTGATAACGTCATAAGATGCTTTCCTACAAAGAAGATACTTGTAATAACAAAAGGTGCAAGCAAGGTCTTCCCTTATTCTTTACCAGTATTCCATTTGGTAACGTGTAACTATAACACAGTAGTTAATTATCAAACTTTTACTGCAGACGAGCTCTGGTAAGTTCTTATGGCTTAACTGTCGTTGTTACCGTTGGTGTAGCTGTAACCTTTGGAGTTGGAGTCGCCGTTACTTTTGGTGTAGGCGTTGGAGTTGGTTTGGTTGACTGCTGTTGCTGAAACGCTTTGACTTCTGCAACTCTCTGCTCTGCCAATGAGGTTAATGATTTCTTATCATCCGTTGATAGAACTGTTGAGTCAGCTACATCTTTTTTAATCTTGTCGAACAACTGAATTGCTTCGGTATATTTCTGTTCACGAGCAAGCATGACACCGTCGATGAATTGTATTTGATATGGCGTTCCGACAAGTTGTTTTAATACCGCAATTTTATTCTTAATTTCAGAATTAATCTGTGTGTCGTTACCAAGTCGAAGTAATACATTTA
>CAZCKT010000075.1:0-4139 GCA_964499355.1 uncultured Candidatus Saccharibacteria bacterium
CACAAGCCGCGAGCTTCCTTACAGAAAAAGATATCCAAGGTATGAATATTCTAGAGGAAAACAACCAATTACAACTTACTACATGGGAAAACACAACAACAGGTATCACCATAACACTCAGCACACCGAAAGGTGATTTAACAACTACGATTCCTGATTTAGCATTACCTGTCAGCGCAAAAAAGAACATCTTAATCGCTAGCATGCTCGTTCAATCATTAAAGAAAGATCTTCGAACCTCGATGGCAAAACTTGCAGAGAATTACCATATTAATCCAGGTCGATCTTCAATACTTCCCGGAATTAACGGCACAATTCTATTAGATTCTTCGTACAATGCAAACCCAATGGCTGCAAAAGAGCTATTCCCAATTGTCAAAGAAATTGCAAAACGAGGTAGACGAAAGAAAATTATTATTCTTGGAGACTTTAGAGAATTAGGTCACAACAAGGCAGAAATTTACAAATCTGTCATAAATGAAGCAGCAAAAGTAGCAGACATACTTGTTCTAACAAACGCGGGAATGAAAGAGTTTGGCATTCCTGCAGCTGAGGATGCTGGGCTGATACTTAACGAAAACCTCTTTTGGTTTCAAAATGGGAAGCAGTTAAGTTTTCATATTAACGAAATAATCGAGAAAAATAGCGTTATATTATTCGAAGGTAGTCAGAATACAGTATTTTTAGAGTACGCAGTTCATGAACTTTGCGCAATCAAGGATAAAAAATATATACTGTCTCACATCCCAAGAATGAGTAGGGACTGGTTAGAAATTAAATAGTACGACATGGCATTTGAACTAAACGGGAGAACTCTTTCAGCAAAACTCCTAGACAATTTAAGTCAAACAGTAAGAAACAATAATCTTTCTGCTTCTTTACTTATTATTCAAATTGGTGACTTACCTGCATCAGCGCAATATGTTGCACTAAAAAAGAAACGAGCGGAAGAAATAGGTATTACTGTTTATATTGAACAAGTGATTGAGCACGAAGAAATCGATATTGAAAATCACGTTCAAAATATAATCGATGCACATAAAGACAAAGTTGATGGAATAATGATTCAACTTCCTCTCCCCAATGGAGCTGATACAAAAAAAATTCTTTCGATTATTCCTAAAGCACTCGATGTTGACGGATTGCTATTAGAAGACTCACCATTTCACACCGCTGTTGCAGATGCAGTTGTAGAATTACTAAAAGAATACGTACCTGAGGCAATCAGTAAAAAAGTTATTATCATTGGCGATTCCAAGTATGTCGGCGGTTCAGTTTTAACAGCCCTAAATGATGCAAGTTTCAATGATATTTCCGTTATTAATGAATATACAATCAACCCAGAACAGCAAATAAAAAATGGAGAAATTGTAATCAGTTGTGTTGGTAAAGCAGAATTGTTCAACGACTCTCAATTAAAAGAGAACGCAATTCTCATTGATGTAGGAACGAGCCCAAATATTGAGGGAAAGATTGTTGGAGATTTCTCGATTTCAAACAAAGAGGAAACAAAGATTGCTGGATTTACACCTGTACCAGGGGGAGTGGGTCCAATGACTGTTGCAATGCTCTTATCGCATACTGTACAAACTGCTCTGAAAAAGACTTCTAATTAGGAAGGATTGTTGATCCGCGAGTTGTTAAATCCTCTTCTAGTACTTCTCTAACCGCTCTCATATCTCGACCATCTATTGCAACAAAACTTGTCTCAGTTTTTTCTGCTAATCGCGCTGCGATGGCATCAATAGGGAAGCTTGCACCAGGAACATGACTATTTGCTCCAATAATCTCTCGATATGCCGACCATGTTAAGGTTTTCTTTTTCAATGCAGAAGGGTCTTTGCGAGGATCAGCGGAGTAAATGCCATCAATATTCTTAAAGCTAAATACTTTTTTCAAACCAAATACTGAAGCGAACATAAGTGCGTCAACATCATGACTATGCCCTGGCTTCCAACCTGCTGCAATAATAACTTTGTATTTACCAAATTGCTTGCTGACATCTTGGAGTTTTGCATAATCATCATATTTAATGACAGTGGGGTAGACATTCTCATACCCTAACGCTTCACCTGCCAAAATACGGAAATATGAGGCATTAATATCAGAAGCAGCCATACCAAGCGTATGAAAATCATTAACAGTTTCAGGCTTATCCAATTTCATCTCTTTTAACTGCTGCAGATACCAACGATTCAAAAATCCACCACCTACGACAAAAACAATATGTTTATCTGATTTCTTAACTTCTTCTAAAAGATTCTGTGCGTATTCAGTATCAAAGGGAAGTTGTCCAATCCGCAGAGATTTGGACGCTGTTTCGTAAGGAGATAAAAGTGACCCGCCGAGTTTAATAACTTTCCATTGATTCATTACTGTCATTGTGCCGCTTTTTTATCACAATAACAAGTGTCGCTTCTCCCTTATCGAGCTTAAAGTCCTTATTTTCGGCATTTAGTATACCCTCGGGGGTAGAGAAAACATACGATTCAAAAACTTTTGTCATCTCTTTTCCGAGACCAACCATTAACGATAAATTTTGTTCAGTAAGCTCATTTGCAAGCTTTTGCAAAAAACCAAGTGTTTTTTTAAGTCGAAACGGTGATTCAAAATACACAACTGAAACCTTTTCTTTTACGATAAACGAGAGGTTGTCTGTGATCATTCGTCGAAATTCACCTTCCTTTCTCGGAGCAAATCCCCAAAATAAGAATTTCGAACTCGTAACTGGAAACGCACTAACGGCAGTTGTGACTGCTGATGCACCTGGAATTGGAATAACAGTAATTTTTGCAGCATACGCATCATTAAGCAGTTTCGCACCGGGGTCAGACACTACAGGTGTTCCTGCCTCAGAAACGACGCCAATGACCATATTTTGGTTTGTAATGTCATCAACAATAATATCACTCATGCTTCGATGATTGCTTTCTCTATACCATTTAACCTGCTTTTTAATACCGTATTTCGCAAGTAGTCTTCCTGTTGTTGATGGATTTTCAGAGACTAAATAATCACATGTTTCGATGATATCTAGTGCGCGTTGAGAAATATCACCAAGATTTCCAATTGGAGTTGCAATAATATACAGTTTTCCTTCGTTCATGCGATATTGTACCAAGTATTGCCCTAAAAGTGCTAATTACTTGACTTCAATAATCTCGAAAACGTTCGGGAAGTAATGCTCGCCATCAATTGGAGTCTTACAAATCAAAAGGATTCTGTCATTTACTGAAACAATTCCTTCTTGCTTTGCACGATCAATAATTTTCATAACTGCATCATCACGAGTATCTCGAGTTGCTTCTTGCACATATGCTTTCAAAATTCCCTTGCTTAACATTAACGTTCTCGCAAATAAATCATTACTGACAAATGCATACACTGGTTGTGTGATACTGTGTCGAGTTAATAAACGAGCAGTACGACCTGTCTTCGAAACGACCAAAACTTTGTCAATATCTTTTGACATTTCGATACAAATTGAAGCGGCTGCTTTCGTAATTGCGTCAGCAGAAATTGACGCATCCAACGCACGAGAAGCAACGATCTTTGGGGGCAATGTTGATTCAACCTCAATTGCGGTTTGAGCCATAAATGCCACTGCTTCTGAAGGATACTTTCCGGCAGAACTTTCGGCTGAAAGCATAATAGCATCTGTTCCCGAAATAATTGCCGTTGCGACATCATTTGCTTCTGCACGAGTTGGGCTTGGATTACTCACCATCGATTCCAACATCTGAGTAGCTGTGATAACTGGTTTCCCAGCGTTGTTTCCTTTTTCAATTAACAATCGTTGAATCATTGGAACTTTCCCCAAACCTAACTCAACTCCTAATCCTCCACGTGCGACCATGATTCCATCAACTACCTGTAAAATTTCATCAATATTGTCAACACCTACTTGGTTTTCAATCTTTGCAACAATTTTCATATCAGATCCTGCGATAAATTCCTTTACTTGCATGGCTGATTCTTTATCTTGAATAAAAGATGGAGAAACAAAATCCCATCCAGTAACAATTGCGTGTCGAAGGTTTTCTTTGTCTTTTTCAGTCAATACATCAGTTGTGTAAACGCAACCCGGAAGATTTAATGCTTTGCCTGGTTTTAAGATTTCTCCGAATACAACTTCACAA
>CAZCKT010000076.1:0-721 GCA_964499355.1 uncultured Candidatus Saccharibacteria bacterium
GAAATTCCACAATTTTTACAGCTTTTACTGACACTGTAATCTTGGGCCAAAATTGACGTTGGTTTCGTTGGAATTCCTGGTTGTGGATCTCGAACTTCCAATGCACGGACAAACGTCGGCTGAATTTTCAATGCTGCTTCAACTGATTGGAATATTCTAGAACGTGTTTCTTTCAATGATTCTTCGGAGTCAAATACTGATTTGCTAACGCTTAACGTATCTACTACGACTTCAATATCATGTTGCTTATACTTATCCAACTGTGGCAACATAATTTTCAAATCAATATATTCACCATCGACTCGGACGACATTCCAACCCTGCTTTCGTAAGTTCATAAAGACTTGCTCATATTCACCTTTTCGGCCATAAATCGGTACTGCAGTAATCATGAAACGATATCCAAATTTCTGGACATTTTTGTCAGTCGCGTATTCTTTCTTAACTTTTTCTAATAAACTTTCAACAACTTGATCAATGGTTTGTGACGTTAAAACTGCTCCACATTGCGGACAGTGTGCGATTCCGACTCGAGCATATAACAAACGTAAATAATCATAAATTTCTGTAATTGTTCCAACGGTTGACCGTGGGTTGTGGGAAACTGTTTTTTGATCAATCGCAATTGAGGGAGATAGACCTTCAATCTTATCAACATCAGGTTTTCGCAAATCACCTAAAAATTGTCGTGCATAGGCAGACAAACTTTCGACGTACTTAC
>CAZCKT010000076.1:731-4134 GCA_964499355.1 uncultured Candidatus Saccharibacteria bacterium
GCATAGATTGTGTCCATTGCCAAAGAACTTTTCCCAGAACCAGAAAGTCCTGTAAAAACAATGAGTTTATTCTTTGGTAAATCAACGTCGATATTTTTAAGATTGTTCTCGCGAGCTCCGCGAATTGAGAGGAAGTCCATGAGGGGTATTATACAGGAAATGGGGGATTTTTTAAAGAAACACAACTCAGACAATTAGTGACCGAAAGCTCTTGTCCGATAATAAAACCTGGAGTACAATAAATCCGTGTCATCACTACAAGCACAATGTAGTTCAAGCTCGACAGATACCCTGCCATTTCCTCAACCCCATCCCAAAAAAGAAATTGTAAATAATCAAAAAGTATTATTTGTTAATGGTATTCCCGTATTATTTGAGGCGCATGACTTATTCATTTCAGACGCCAATCAAGGTACTGATTGGACTCCTTCGGAGAGAACTGGACCTTATTTACCTCCAAATAGAAAACCTGATGAAACCACCGATTACGCTTGGATTTGGTATACCTATGATCCAGTAACAGGTAGGAAAATCGGACAACACATAGTTCCAAAACAAGAAAGAGTACCTGGTGAAGATGACCAGGATAGATAATATTTATTAACTAATTATGCAAGTTACATATAATTCCGAATTGACTGAGAGAATTGCCATTGGCACAGGGACAGAAGTAAGTCATGACTATACACAAATAGACGCGACTCCCGTATTAGTCGAGTATGCAGAATTCATGATAGCAGCAGCAATTGGTCCAAATGATGATGATGATCCAGCAGGAAGCGGTGGCGAAACTACTTCACACTTCTATGCAACCCCGGTTAGATATGAATCGACTTTCACACAACCAATGATGAGTGCTCAAGATGATGATGATGATAGTCAACAAGGTGAAGACCCTGCTCACCACAATGGAGATCCTGCCGGATATGGATCTGAATCTACAGATGCATCAGAACATTCTAGTAACGGTTCCTAAATACAATAAACCTAGATAAAGAGGTTTAATTCTACCCTTTTACCACTTTAATCGTTTTCATGACTGAGTCACAAATTGCGATGTAGGCAGGATCGACAGAACAATACGCGCTAAATCCAATTTCTTTTCCATCAGTTACGGCAGGAAGGACACAAGGTGATTTCGATTTATCAGAACTTCCCATTGAATCAGTACAACCGGTTCCCGTAAACAAAGAAGTTGCAGAAGCGTAAGTTACTGCAAAGTTATATGCACCAGATTGAGAGAAAACATACTTAGCACGAACCCGAGAAACGTTAGGGAAAGTCGAAGGTACTGATGTTTTCGAAGTGTATGTTAACAACTCGTACAATTCGTACGGCATATTGAATACCATAAAACTCTTCGTTCCTTTCTTCATAATAATCCCATCCCATGACCCTACTTTACCTTGAGTTACGGTGACATCGGAGGGAACTTGAAAGGTGAAATTTAAGGTGAAGGAACCGCCAAATTCTTTAATTTTTCCTGTTTTAGTGACAGTAGAAACTGTTGGAGTTACTGTCGCAGTTGGCGTAGCCGTTACCGTTATTGTCGGCGTTGGTGTTTCTGTAATCTCTTCTGTTGGAGTTGTAGTCGGAGTCGCCGTTACTGTTGGTGTCGGCGTTGACGTATTTTGTTCTTTTACTGATTTTCCGACTCTATACCCAAGATATCCAGCTGCTGCCGAAAGTAACACAATAAGTGCAACCGCTAACCAAGCGGGAACGGGTGCTTTAGGTGGTTTTTCAACATCAGTTGCAATTACCTGAGGTTCAGGTGTTTGAACTGTTGTATCTACTGTTTGTTGTGTTTGTTCTTCCATAGGTAAGAGTACAAGTAATTATTCAATCTGTAAATGTTTTCATTGTTATCCACAATTGTGTTACAATAAATCAATGCAGTGATGGTGAATTACACACCTGAGCAGATGGAAGAAAGCGAAAGCAAGTAGAACCATCCGGGTAAGCCCGAAATAGCAGAAACAAGCACTCATCAGAGTGGAAGCAAGGTGGTACCGCGTAACCATCGCCCTTGCCTGATTTAATCTAGGTAAGTGGATATGTCACAACTCTCAATTTCAGAAAGAATAGCTCTCCTCAAATCTATTACTGTTAATGGTGGTGAATTAATTGGTGAAGATGAACTAGAAAAGGTTCTCTCATCAAACGAGCAACTCTACACTTACGATGGATTTGAGCCTTCAGGACAGATGCATATTGCACAAGGAATCATTCGAGCAATCAATGTTAACAAAATGATTGATGCAGGATTCATTTTTCGTATGTGGGTGGCAGATTGGTTTGGTTACTTGAACAATAAAATGGGTGGTGATTTAGAGAAAATCAAAACAGTTGGACAATACTTTATTGAAATCTGGAAAGCCAGCGGAATGAACTTAGACAAAACCGAATTTCTATGGACTTCAGATGAAGTTGGAAAACGTGAATACTGGGAACTTGTCATGAAAATCGCAAAAGCAGTCACACTAAAACGAGCTCTTAGAACAACAGCAATTATGGGGCGTAACGAAAGCGATGATCTTTCAGCTGGTCAAATACTCTACCCTTGTATGCAAATCGCAGACATTTTTGGTGTTATGAAAGCACAGGTCACACAGCTTGGATTAGATCAACAAAAAGTAAACGTCTTAGCGCGTGAAATCGGTGAAGAGATTGGGTACTGGAAACCAGTTATTGTCAGCCACGGCATGTTGCAAGGATTGCAGAAACCAGAGGACAAGAAGAAAACTGTCATCACAGTAAACAGCTTTATGGCAAACGAAAAAATCTATATTGGTTCAAAAATCTCATTACAGGTTGCATCGACCACGCCAGAATCAGTAACATTGCACTTTATTGATGCAAAGGAACGAACACTCAGAACAGAAACTGTTACAACGACGCAAGGAATAAAATTCTTTGATCTTGATATTAAATTGCAGAACGAATCTCTAGAAATTCTTGAAAATACTCAGGAACGAATGATTTCCATGAAAATGAGTAAATCAAAACCTGACACTGCCATCTTTATGACTGACACAGCAGAAGAAGTCTCGAGAAAAATAATGAAAGCATACTGCCCAGAAGGAATTGTCGACGAAAATCCAATTTTGGATTACTGCAAGCAAGTCATCTTCAATGCAAAATATCTCAAACGTTCAACTCCATTGCTCGAAAATGATATTTTCGTTGTTACGAGAAAACCTGAATTTGGCGGCGACGTTAGTTTCAAATCTTATGAGGAACTTGAAACTTATTATGCAGAAAAGAAGCTTTTCCCTCTTGATCTTAAAAACTCGGTAATTGGGTATGTCAACACATTATTACAACCGGTTAGGGATCACTTTGAAAACGATCCAACAGCAAAAGAGTTATTGAAAAAAGTCCAAGAATACCAAATTACGCG
>CAZCKT010000077.1:0-3945 GCA_964499355.1 uncultured Candidatus Saccharibacteria bacterium
ATCAAGTCGTGATTGCTTCATATTTTTAATTGTAACATAAAGAAACTTTAGTAGATTTCCCCACCATAGAATGATTATTTGTATTTTGTTATACTAACCATATGAAAAGATACGACATTATCGCAATCGGTGATATTGTAACCGATGCATTTATTAAACTTAAAGACGCAAATGTTCATTGCAAACTCGATAAGTCTGCATGTGAACTTTGTGTTAAATTCGGCGATAAGGTCCCCTATGAGTATGTTGAAGTGGTAAAAGCTGTCGGCAATAGCGCAAATGCTGCAGTTGCAGGTGCTCGACTTGGACTCTCTGTTGCGCTCATCGCAACGGTTGGAAATGATCAAAATGGAAATGAATGTCTTGAAGAACTAAAAAAGAATAATGTTTCGACTGAATTTATGGCAATTAACAATGAATATCCTACGAATTATCATTATGTACTGTGGTATGATGTCGAGCGTACCATTTTAGTTAAACATGCCCCATTTCCTTATAAACTTCCGTCACAAATGCCAGCACCACGATATTTGTATCTTTCTTCAATGGGTGAAAATTCTATTGATTATCATGATGAAATCGCAACATTTCTTGAAAAAAATCCTGAAACTAAATTAGTTTTTCAACCTGGCACCTTCCAAATGAAACTCGGGTATGAAAAATTAATAAGAATTTACAAACGTACAGATATTTTTTTCTGCAATGTAGAAGAAGCACAACGAATTTTAGAAATTGAAACGAGAGATATCGCCACTCTACTTAAAGAACTACATCTTCGTGGGCCAAAAATTGTTGTAATTACTGACAGTATTAATGGTGCATATGCCTCAGATGGCACTCAAGCATGGTTTATGCCTGTATACCCACATACACCATTTGAACGCACTGGTGCAGGTGACGCTTTTGCCTCCACTGTCACTAGTGCTCTTGCACACGTGCTTTCTCTAGAAGAAGCATTATTGTGGGCACCAATAAACTCAATGTCAGTAGTACAATATGTAGGGGCTCAAAAAGGATTGTTATCAAAAGATAAACTTATAGACTACCTAAAAAAAGCTCCGACAGAATATAAACCTTCTCCTTTACTTTAATTATGAATTTTGAAAAAGCGAAATTTGATAATGATAATGAAAGGATTCTAGCATCTGAAAGTGTTGCTCATGAATTTATTCCAAATAAACAATTTGAAAACCTAGATAAAGAAATTATTGAAGATCGTATAACATGGGATAAAGATTTTAAAAAAGATTTCGAAATTAAAAATTTATTGCTCGAAATTGAACATAAAGCCGAATTAGATAATAACGATAAAGCAAGTGAAATATACAAAAGTGACGCATATAAAAAATTAGAATATATTCGTGCTCGACTTAAAAATAAGCTTAAGCGATTAAAAAATGAATTTGAAAAATTAAATAAAGATAATACCGTAGCTGGTAATTTGCTTAATTTGGCGAACAATTACCCTAAATCAATGACAATTGATGAAGCGACTAACCTTACCAAAACCAGAGAACATCTCGCACATCTTGAAGATAAAATCAATGCAATTACGCTCGACATTAAAACGATTGAAGAAGAAATGAAAAATTCTTTCAATAGCATTCCCAATAGTAACTACAAAAATAACTAAATCCACAGTTATATTGACTTTTCTTGTTTTATATGTATAATTAAATTAGAAACTTAAAAACTTCATACAATGACCTCCTATACCGACCCCTACAGCGAGAGCAACATAAGCAATGAGGGTTTTAAAAAAATGCAGCAGTTACTTTTTCAACTGCCCAGCACCCGTGAAGACTCAATGTTATGTGTTGGAGACATCATCAATAAAACATCAAGTCAGAAAACAACAGTAAGCAAAAAAGAATTCGATACTTTTTATTCACTTTGCAAATCAATCACATCACATTCGAGTTTTTCATCAAAGCAGTGTGATCCCCGATTGCGTCGTGTCTACAAAGAACTTCATTGGCACCTGAGCATCTTAAAGGAACATCTTGCGAGAATCGGCATCGAAACTCCTTCAATCGATTTTGAAACCGATGAAGAGAAACGTGTCCGAGACAGCAATGAGGCATTTCTTAAACTTAAATGCGCACGACAGAGTCTTATTGATGCATCAAAGTATCACACAAAACTTCTCGGTGATCTTCGTAATACGAAGCGTACACTTGAGCGTATTTTGTACTCTGACCCAATGCTACGCATTGATGGACTAAGTCATAGCGAGCAACAAAGTATCATTGATACGGCAATCTATTGTCTGATTCCAAAATTAGAAGCTGATTTACAGCATTCTAAATCTCGAATTGAGGAATTTGAAAGACAAGTCAGAGCAGCAGAGGCTCCAGAAAAATGGTATAAGTAGAAGATTATTTCTTCAAAGCGTGGCAAATCTGCCACGCTTTTTTTATTTTTTAGAATTTATTGCCTGAATAACAGTTGCTGTAATTTTTTCAATACTCATGCCATAGTGATCAAGAAGTTCATTTGGTTTTCCTGATTGTCCGAATTTATCATCAACACCAATACGAAGCACTGTTGTTGGCAATATCTCGGAAAGGTACTCAGAGACGGCGCTTCCTAAACCTCCCGCCTTCTGGTGTTCCTCAATTGTAACAAGTGCGCGAGTTTCTTTTGCAAGTAGAAGCACCGCTTCAGTATCAAGAGGCTTAATTGTATGCATATTTAGAACTTTTACGCGTATACCTTTTTTTTCTAAATTCTTTGCAACAAGTAGTGCGCGGTGCACAAGTGCACCTGTAGCAATAACTCCTACATGAGCTAAACCATCTGGAGAAAAAAACACTTGTGCTTTACCAATTTCGAATGGTGTTCGTTCTGTTGTCATTATTGGAGTCTTTTCTCTCGCAAGACGTAAATAAGCAGGTTTACCAAACTTAGCAAGTGCTTCTGTTGCACGTACCGCCTGTACACTATCACAAGGTGAAATCACAATCATATTTGGAATTACACGCATAAGTGCAATATCTTCAATTGCCTGATGAGTCCCACCATCAGGACCCACAGAAACTCCAGCATGAGACCCTACAACAATGACAGGTCTATCATTATAAGCAATCGTTGTTCGAATTTGTTCCCAATTTCTACCAGGAGAAAACATTGCATAGCTCGAAACAAAAGGAATTTTTCCAGATGCAGCAAGCCCTGACGCGACAGTTACTAAATTTTGTTCAGCAACACCAACTTCAATAAATCGCTCCGGAAAACGTTCCTTAAATGCAAGCATTTTTGTTGACTCAGTTAAATCAGCGCAAAGCGCAACAACTGCAGTGCTTTGTTCGCCCGCATGTACAAGGCCACTACCAAAACCAGAGCGGATAGGTTCCTGCGGAACATCATCAGCAAATATCTTTGTACTTAATTGTAGTTTTGAGTTTAACATAGTATTATTGATGTTCACTTTTTATTTTTCCACCAAGTGTTCTGAGTTCTTTAAGTGCTTGTGCGCCCTCTTCTTTGCTTGGAGGTTTTCCATGCCATGTATAATCTCGTTCAAAATTGTTTACTCCTTTACCTGGTATTGTATGAGCAATAATAACTGAAGGTTTTTCAAAAACTGCTTGTGCTTGCAAAAATGCTTGGTTGAGTGCCATAAAATCATGACCATTCACCTCAATTACATGCCAATTAAACGCTCTCCATTTACTTGAAAGATCATCGAGGGGCATTATATCTTCGGTATACCCATCAATTTGAATATTATTTCGATCAATAACAGCAATTAAGTTATGTAATTTCTCTTTCGCCGCGAGCATCACTGCTTCCCACGTATTTCCCTCATTCAATTCCCCATCAGAAAGTAAGCAATAGATAAACCGATTTACTGATTTACCATAGTCAATTCTGTCAGCAAGCGCCATACCAACCGCCTGCGAAAGTCCTTGCGCTAAAGGACCGCCACACGTTTCAATCGGA
>CAZCKT010000078.1:0-3800 GCA_964499355.1 uncultured Candidatus Saccharibacteria bacterium
TCTCGCACCGTTAAGAAAATTCTTCCTGCGCTTCGTGATCAGAATGTTCATTTAGTAATGGAGAATTTGCCTTGGTTGAAAAAACGTCACGAACGATATTCAAGATTTCTTGGGGACGCATTGTTCTTTGAGAAGCTTATGAATGAAGTTAATGATCCATATTACGGAGTCCTTTTTGATTGGGGGCATGCAAATTCGTATGCAAGATTTATGTACACTCACGGAATTGTTCATCAAGAGCATGAATTCAGCCCAGAAAACCTAAGAAGATTCGAATATCAGAATTATTTTGTTAAGAGACTTCGAGAAAAGATTATGTATGCTCATTTGAATTTCAATGAAGCGCATGATTTGCAAGCGAAACCATACTTTTTCGCAAAGAACTTTGATTCACATAGTGACTTAACCCATCTAACTGAAAAGGAATTTGGCTATTACAAAAAAAATATACAAGAATTGACAAAATCCCCACATTTAATTGGCATGACTATCGAGTCAATTCCATCATATACTAGTCGAAAAAAACGGGTCCAAAGGTACAAGGATAGTGTAGAAATACTCAATTCTATGATACAATCACACAGTTAAGTTATCCTATTAATCATGGCACAATTGTTAGACCCAGGAGCACAAAAATTAATTGGCTCAAAGAAAGTACTTTCACAAGATGGAAGTGTGTATACCTATGAAATTACTGTTAATGCAGCAGTACAAAAAGACGCATACGAAAAGTTATTTGCAGCACGAAACAAAGATACAGAAGTTAAAGGTTTTAGAAAAGGTGAAGCACCAAGAAACTTAGTCGAACCACAGATTTATTCTGAAGTTGCAAAAGATTTAACAAACTTATTGGTTAATTACTGTGTAGAAGAACTTCTTGCAGACGAAGCGATTATTGCAACAACAACACCAGAAGTAGAGAAAATCAACTTCACCATGGTAGAAAGTGCTATGTCGTTTACTTTGAAAATCGATCGATTACCAGATTACAAGCTTCCAGATACGAAGAAATTGCAAGTTAAAGAACCAAATACCGAAGTAAAACCAGAAGATATCGAAACGGCGCGTAAGAATCTCTGGGAAGAATGGTTCAAGAAGGCAAAAGATGAGGAAGTAAAAGAATTCCCAGAAATCAGTGATGCTTGGGTAGAAAAACAAATGAAAATTCCAAATGTTAAAACTCTCACAGATTTAGACAAACTACTTGCCGAAGAGTTAGAACATGCGAAACTTCATCAAGAAGAAGACAAATTAGTAAACGATGCACTTGCATCAGCGATTGTCGAAATGAAAATTGAAGTTCCAGAAGCAGTCGTAGAGCGAAGCTTGAAAGCAAATATGGAATCTCAACAGGAGCAGTTCAAGCAGTACGGAATTACCTTTGAGGATTACTTGAAACATTACAATAAAACTGAAGAGGAATACAAAAAAGAAGCAACCGAGGCAGCAGAAAAACGATTTAGAGAAGATGTATTCTGGACATTGTTTATTAAAGATCGAGGAATCAAGATCGATCCTAAGGATCCAAAAGACATTGTATTCGTAAACTATGCAGCATCAGTATTACGTGTAAAACCAGATGAAAAGCTTTCTCAGAGACAAATTGATGTCATCTTGCAAACAGCAGCAATGTACAAAGCAGTTCAAGTCTTCCGTGAAGAGATCGGATTAAAACCACACGAAGAACCAGGAATTGAAGTCGGGGAACATCAGCACGATCATAACTAGTAGGCATTATGCCAAACGTATTAGGTCCAGCAACATGTTTTGAACGACCACAGACTTGTGTTTGTGAAAATCGCGATCAAGGCGTCCAAGGGTTACAACCCTTTAGCATAGTAACGTCGTTTCTCCTTGTTGTTATTGGCGTAGTTATTGTTTCGAGAGCCACGAAGTTCGCGAGATACTATGGCTTTGTTGTTTGTGCAGCTGGACTTTCAGCAATGTATCTACATTACAAACGTAATTTTCTTGGGCAAGTGCAAGATTTCACAACGGTGTACTTTGCAATTATCGCTGGGGAAGTTTATTTCCAATCAATTCGAAAAAAATTGAATCCTACACTTATCTCAGTATTCGTAATTACCCTTATTGGAATTATGAATGCCACAAGCGCTGTCGCTCGACTATACTTGCCATACTGTTTGATTGTCTTGTTTGTAATGCAATTATTACGTAGAAGAGCGTTTGGACTATTAAAAATAGCGGTCCCATTGCTCCTTGTTGCCGGTTTACTTTGGAAATTGGATCCAGTTTTCTGTGAACCACAATCTTTTCTTCAATTACACGCGATCTGGCATATCCTTGGAGGATTGCTGTTATTTGTCAGCTACAACTATTTTGAAAAGGAATTGGCTTCACTTGAGAAAGTTAAGTATAATACCGAAATGTCTCAGTAGCTCAATGGATAGAGCAGTCCCGTCCTAAGGGAAAGGTTGTGAGTTCGACTCTCGCCTGGGACATTTTGATACAATGGAATATGAAATTTAACAATTCATTGAAGACTTTGTTTTTGTTTAATAGCATATTTGTATTCGCAGGTAATTTACTCGGTCCTTTATATGCCATTTATCTGCGTTCAATTTCTCCGGACATAACTGCGGTTTCAATTTCTTGGGCTGTGTACATGTTTACCGCAACATTGGGAACAATTATTGTTGGAAAAATTGGTGATAAATTGCAAGAAAAGGAATACTTATTACTTGCAGGCTACTTATGCAGAGCAATTGGTTGGTTTGGGTTTTTATTTGCCTCAAGTTTTCAACATGTAATTATGCTACAGATATTGATTGGAATTGGTGAAGCCGCTGGTACTCCCGCGTTCGAGGTTATATTTTCAGAACATCTGGATAAAGGTGAACGCGTTAGTGAATATGCTACATGGAGGATTATTAGTAACCTTTTTGTTACAGCAGGAATACTACTTGGAGGCTGGATTGTATCTTACTGGGGGTTCCCTACTATATTCGCAATTATGGGATCATTGGCAATAATTTCGTTCCTTGGAATTTTATTGAAACCACGAAATCTGCTATAATTAGCAATGACAGATAAGACTGCAAACATTATTATTCCAACAGTATTCGAAGAAGATCGACGAGGAAATCGTTCCTATTATGATATTTTTTCAAGATTACTTAAAGATCGAATCATTTTTCTTAACGGTCCCGTAAATGATCAGATGGCAAATATAATAATTGCTGAAATGGTCTTTCTTGAAAAGGAAAATTCAAAAGAAGATATTCAAATTTACATTCAAAGCCCGGGTGGTTCAGTCGCTGCAGGTCTCGCAATTTACGACGCTATGCAGTACATCAAACCAAATATCGTTACAATCGGAATGGGGATGGTAGCATCAATGGCATCTGTTCTATTAGCTGCTGGAACACCGGGAAAGCGTTTTGTATTACCTCACGCTCGAGTTATGATTCATCAAGTAAGAATGGGTGGTTTACCACGTATGACAGCAACAGAATTGATGATTGAAAATACAGAGATGCAGAAGAACAAGGAGTTATTGAACGGTCTACTAGCAAAACATACTGGGAAGTCGATTAAGGAAGTTACAAAAGATACCGAAATGGACAACTGGATGTCTTCAGAAGAAGCCCTGAAATATGGCTTAGTTGATAAGGTCCTCTCGTAAAGGTATAATACAACATCTCGCTATGAGTAATACTGACTTTTCGAAATTACGCCTCACTGCAGCCCATATTGTCGCAATGGCTGTTTCTGAATTGTATAAAGATGCAAAGCTTGGCAATTTTGGTGTTACTGACCATGGTTTTTTTTATGATATT
>CAZCKT010000079.1:0-3729 GCA_964499355.1 uncultured Candidatus Saccharibacteria bacterium
GATTTAAATATTTTTATTTGACTAGAATTACAATAAGCTACGACATCTTCAACCATTATAGTTTTATTTGGTAAACCATCGAACAGTCTGAGGAAGTCATCGGTAGAAAACCAATTAGAGATATAGTGCATATATGGCCCAGGAAACCCATTCAGACTTGGTATCGACCATCCAGTATCTTGTATCACAATTGGTGTATGACTAATCTCAAATGCTTGCACTGCCTTATGTCTTGCGATTTTTTCAATTGAATCTTCTTGAATCTCAAAAAGATCAAGTGGTTTTTGGATAAGAGAAATATTGAATGTAAGCAATTGATTTACGGCAATGGTAAATTTTTCCGAATTTCCTGTTGCCATGTAAATCTCTGTCATACTAACTCTTTCCATTTTATTGATGGTAATAGCACACTCGGAGCGGCGAGACTCGAACTCGCGACCCCACGCACCCCATGCGTATATTCTACCAACTGAACTACGCTCCGAATGTGCCATCTCTATTGAGATGACGTATTATCGCCAAAAGTAGTTGATCCTGCAATAGTGTTAAAAAGTCTTCGTTGACGCTAATTTACAGACGCTATATAGTGTAGTACGTATATCAATTTATCGTTAGCATATGAACAATAAGAAATTCCTAGTAGCAATCGTTTTGATACTTTCTGGGGTATTTAGCTACTTAGTGGTGAATTGGTCTACAAAGAATCCTGAAATAATCGCCGAAGAAGTTAAAGGATTGTCCTCAGATGCTATTTATGTACCAAATAACTATATAAATTTAGGTGTACCGCAAGACTTTGTTATTGTTGCAGATGGTAATCTTTGGTTTACTGACAGACAAAATTATAGAATTGTGAAGATTTCTCCAGCAGGCGCAATCTTGAGAACTGTAGGTAAGCAGGGAGCGAATTTCGGTGAATTCGAAGAAGAAGTTGAAGGAATAACAGCTGACCAAAACGGTAATCTATATGTGTTAAGCAGATGTAAAATTCACAAATTTGACTCCTATGGTGGATTCTTAAAATCCTGGGGTGGTTGTGGTTCAGGTGCAGGAGAATATGGTTTGGCGGCCGGTATTCATTATGATCAAGTGAATAATGTGATTTACGTAACAGATAATGCCCATGATGACGTAACAAAATATGATGCTGAAGGAACATTTATTGCAACGTTCGCAGCAACAGGTAGCGCAGATGGGCAACTTGACCATCCTGTCGGTGTTATTACAGATTCTAATGGTAAGGTGTATGTTGTAGATGGTAATAACCAACGAGTTCAACGATTTTCATCTACAGGTGTTTTTGAGCTAAAATTTGGAACTTTTGGAAGTGGTGATGGTGAATTCACTTATCCTAAGGATATCGCAATAGCTTCAAATGGATTATTGTATGTTTCTTCTCAGAACTCGCAACGAATTCAAGTTTTTAACTCATCAGGAGTCTGGCAAAGCGCCTGGGGAGAAAATGGAACGAATGCATGGCAATTCCTAGCACCGCAATATCTTGGGTTCGATGCTTCAGGAAACCTGTATGTTTCAGATTACTTTATGAAATCGATTCAGAAATTTACTGCGAGCGGTGTTTACGTATCATCTATAAGAAATAGCGGATATGTTGGAGGAAAGTTCTACATGCCAAGTGATGTTGCATACGATTCTACAGGTAATTTGTACGTACTTGATAACGGTTCTACAGATGCCAAGATTCAGAAGTTTACAAATGCGGGTACATATCTTGCAACAATTGTATCAAGTCCAAATATCGGAACAGCGAGTTATCATATGACCATTAAGGCAAATAAAATTTACGTCACTCATGTTGGTGGAGTTAGAGTATTTGATACTTCAGGTACAGAATTGTTAGCGTTTGGAACTGGGGGGACAGGTAATGGAGAATTTACTGAGGCTCGTGGAATCGACATTGATTCAGCTGGAAATATTTATGTCGCCGATATGTTTAATAGTAGAATACAAAAATTCGATTCAGCTGGAACGTATTTATCTCAATGGGGCACGACAGGAACTGGAAATACACAATTTGGATGGCCAAGTGATTTATATATAGATGCTTCAGATAATATTTATGTTGCTGATACTCCAGGGAATGGTGTGGTAGATAATTCGAGAGTACAGGTATTTGATACCAGTGGGACTTATATAAGAACTATTGGGACTTGGGGCTATAACGACAACGAGCTTGATACCATTAGTGGTTTAGTTGTAACCTCAGATAATAAACTACATATAACTGACGGTTCTCGAAATAAGATTAAAGTGTACTCGTTAACGGGGACCTTTGAACGCGTATACGGCGAAACGGGAAGTAGTGTTGAACAATTTACAAACCCTGGTCGAATGGCGATAAATCCTATTACCGATACAATTACTGTTGCTGACTCTGAAAATCATAGGGTGCAAATGATTCCAGGGGGAACACGTATTCTAAATTTGACATCAAGCGCCGACGTTTTGAAGTCTACGGGTGATGTAAGTCTGGTAAAGGATTACATTAATCCTGTTGATGTTGGAGCTTCAAATATCTCTTCTCAGATGATGTTCGGTGATTATGTTGTTGCTGATTTCAACGTCAATATGACAGCAGATCGAAATTGGTCGACTGTCGCGGTAACTTCACTGATTAATCAATCTACTGCATTAGTTGTTAATCTAAATCCTACTGATGCACCAGGGGTATCTGCGACACATTCTGTATATATAGTTAAACAGCCAGGGCAAACTTCGGTTAGAGTCTGTCCTGATGCGGTACAAGTGACAGATATTACATTGACGTGTACCAATGGCTATACTCTAAACGAAGGAGATGCAACGTTATCATCGGTTACTATTAATAGTGTTGATTATTGGAAAGTAACGGGATTAACAGGTACAGGAATTATGAGTGAATTAGTGACACCAACTCCTACTTCAACTGTCACGCCAACGGCAACAATAACTGTAAGTGCAACCGCCACTCCAACTGTCACAGCAACCGCAACACCGACCGTAACTATGACACCTACTGTAACTACGACTGTTAAGCCAACTGTTACTCCGTTGGTCGTTACAACACTCGCACCAGTTGCAATAAACACAGCAATCCCGGCGTGCCCGACATTCGAAAAGTTTACTGCTTCGGAGACGATTGTGGAGAAAGGGAAAAAAGTGACGTTTAATTGGGAAACTAAGCATACAGAATCAGTAAAAGGATCAACGTCGGATGAATTACTTCCTGCTGTAGGTGTATTAGGGGTTAGTTTGTCAGAAACAGCTGATGTAACATTTATTGCTGATAACGGTTATTGTACTGCAAAAAAAACGGCGACTATCCATGTCGTTGAAACGTTACCTTGGACAACTACGGTAACTGTCGGTTCTGGATTATTGCTCGTGGAAGCAGTTGTCGCATTGCAGCAACCAGCATTATTCGGAAATATTTGGTTGGCATTAGCAGGAAGCATTAGCAGGCGTAAGCGACAAACTTGGGGAGTTGTCTATGATTCAACAACAAAGAAGCCGCTTTCTCGAGCAGTAATTAGATTGTTGAGAGGAGATAAAACCGTGGTTGATACTGTTGTTTCAGATGCAACTGGATCCTTTAAACTAACTCCTAAGGTTGGAGAGTACTATATTGAAGTAAAACTTGCGGGATATTCTTTCCCATCTACTGCAATTCTTGCTGAACATGATGGAGGGTATAGTAATGTTTACAAAGGTACTGTCGTGAAGATAGAC
>CAZCKT010000080.1:0-3727 GCA_964499355.1 uncultured Candidatus Saccharibacteria bacterium
ACTAATTGGTATCACTTACGTTGATACAAACAAAAACGGAATTTACGATTTAGGAGAAAAGTTGCTTTCCAACATCACCGGAAAAGTCACCTACAATGTTAATGACAAAGAATATTTTGTTGATTACTTCATCAGTGATAATAACGGCAAATGGGAAATGGATTTATGTCCAGGTGAGTACAATATTACAGTCAATCAAGGTTCATTACCTAAAGGCGTTACTGACAGCTCAAATGTGCACAAAGTAAACGTATTAGGAACTCAGGCAGAAACAACAGCACTAGTAACATTACTTGCAGCTACTTCATGGAAGTGGTCATGGTGGTGGTTACTCCTAGTAGTATTCATCCTTGCGGTAATTTACTACATTTACCGCAAGCGAAGAGAATACTTGGAAAATCAGCAATAAAAAAGTATTAAACCGTTACAGGGTAGAAATTAACGTCTTAATTGCAGTAACAGCACTTTCAAGACCGCTTTTACCTGATTCTACTGGGGTACTTGGGTTCTTAACCATAAAGTGAGCGATTTGTGGAGCAGTTCTAATTCTTTCGAGAGATTCATCAAGTCGCTTAGTTGGATTATTTCGGTCACCAGATAGAATTCGTTTTTCCATATCGTCTAGAGAATCTGGTATCACGGAAACTGTGACGATATCAAAAACCTCTCGAAGTGTATGTTCTATAAATAATGCACCTTGGTTTTCAGAACAATATAAAGGAATTTTCTTAGACTTAATAGCTTTTTTGATTGAATCTAACGGAGTTCCATACATATTACCGTAGTGATAGTTGTATTCAAATAGCTCGTATTGATGTATCAAACTTCGTAAATAGGCAGCTTCCGGTTCGCCTTCGTAGCGTGTTCGCATCCAAATGTATTCTTTCGGCGACTCATCCTTTCGCATCAATCGGTTGGTTGCAGTAACAATAGGAAAGAATTTGCCAAGATATAACAGCTTCTGCTTAATCGTATCTTTTCCTGCACCTGATGGTCCAATAAGTGAAATCCAAAGTGGGTAATTTTTTCGTCGTGTAAAATTTCGCCCCGTATATATCAAGGGAATATCCGTTAATCGTTCTTTGGTAAATACTGAGGCAAGTAAATCCATTTGGAAGTATAGCAGAGGTGCAATACTTTACCAATTAACCTTTCGCGTTTGCGTTCTGGCTTCTTTCCTTTCTATTTGCAATTTCTCGAGCTGTCTTAGTCAAATAGATCTTTCGTAATCGAAGATTCTTTGGAGTGACTTCTAGCATTTCGTCTTTTGCCAAGAATGAAAGTGCGAATTCAATAGAAAGTTGAACAGGTGGTTTCAATTTGATTCCTGCGTCGGCTGTAGCGGATCGAATATTGGTTGCATGTTTTGCGCGAACAGCGTTAACGTCGATATCGTCCTGAAATTTGTTTATTCCGACAACCATACCTTCGTAAACTTTATCACCTGGTTGAACAAATAATTCTCCTCGTTCCTGTGACATATTTAATGCATAGCTAGTTGCTTCTCCTGTTTCTGTTGCAACAAGTACACCTTTTCGGAACAGTTCTTCTTGCTTAGTGAATGGAACGTAACCAGCCAAAAAGTTAGTCATAATGACGTTACCTTTGGTTGAGGTCAACATAACTAATCGAATCCCCAATAAGTTTCGTGTAAGAATTTTATAAACAAATTTTGTTTGTCCGCTTTCGGAATCCATACTGATCAATTCACCCTTTCTCTTGCTGACGATTTGAGTGATTTCTCCTGCATATTCATCAGGGACATCAACATAGAAATCTTCTACAGGTTCGCTGAGTACTCCGTCAATCCTTTGTAAAACAACTTCTGGTTTTCTTACTTGGAATTCATAGCCTTCTCTTCGTAATGTTTCGATAAGAATTGAAAGTTGAAGTTCTCCTCGTCCTGCGACAGAACAGCGTCCTTCGTCAATTCTCTTAATAGTTAATCCAACGTTCGTTTCTTTTTCATAATCCAATCGCTGTTGAAGCAACTTCATTGTTACGAATTTTCCTTCTTTACCTGCATAGGGTGAAGTGTTCGCTTCAAACGTAATCTGAACAGATGGGTTAGAGATCTTAATTGCTGGAAGCATTTCTTCGTTACCAGGAGCACAAATTGTTCCACCGATAGCGCTTTCATCAATTCCAGAAATTGAAATAATATCACCTGTAACTGCGGTATCTACGTCTTTGAATTCTAATCCAATACGTGATTGCAATTTATCCATTTTACCTTTTACTTTTACCGTTTCTCCATTCTTATCAGGATAGAGTAAAACGATTGGGTCTCCTCTATGAGCTTCTCCACGCTTAATTCTTCCAATTAATGAACGACCAACATGGGTATCGTAGTCCATTGCTGCAACTTGCATCATAAATGCACCATCTTTGTCACCTGAAGGTGCTGGAATGTGCTCAACGATTGTATCTAAAATTGGAACAATGTCGCCTGGAAGTGCTGCCCATGTCGTTGGATCTCCATCTGGAATCTTTTTCCAAGCTTTACCTTCTCGACCGATTGCATACAAAGTTGGAAAATCGAGATCTTCGTCTCTTTTCGCCAACATTAAGAATAAATCGTTTGCTTTGTCTAACGCTTTCTTTGGATCAGCATGTGATTTATCAATTTTGTTAATAATCAATATTGGTTTTAATTGTAGTTCTAATGCTCGTTTAAGTACGAAACGCGTCTGTGGCATTGGTCCTTCTTGTGCGTCAATCAATAGAATAACGCCATCTGCCATTGTTAAGGTTCTTTCAACTTCACCACCGAAATCTGCGTGCCCTGGGGTATCGATGATGTTAATTTTATAATCTTTATAAGGGATTGAAATGTTTTTTGCTTGAATAGTAATACCTTTTTCGCGTTCAAGTTCGTTGAAGTCGAGAATAAGATTCTCGTTCATCTCTTTTTGATTATCACGAAACAAGTGTGACTGTTTCATTAATGCGTCGACTAAGGAAGTTTTTCCATGGTCTACGTGAGCAATGATTGCAACATTGCGAATATGGGCTTGGTCTATCATAACGTGCGAATTATACCACGAAAACGAGCCCTGCGAAAGTCCCGAAAAACTACTGATGTCCCTCGATGTAAGGCGACCTATGTCCTACATACTTTGACATTTCTGGCAATTTGTAATCAAGTCCGGTGATTTCGTGTCTACAATTTTTTGATTCACAATAACACTCAAAAGTAGGCATTTCATCTGAATAAAGCATTCCGTAGTCTAGAGTCAATGGATCTCCAGGTTTGATAGTGCGTTTCGCAACTAATTGCCAAGAATCAGGACTAAACCAAAGAGAAGGATTACATGAGTGGTCAACAGGAGACCATTCTCCTGGATATTTTGAAGGTGCGTAGAGCAGTGACTTCGCAAGATGAAATGAGGTTGAGTACAGTTTTGCTTTTTCATCATCGCTCATTTTTTCAACTTTAGTAGAACTCACCAAAGTGTGTGGTAAATCCTCAAATGAAAGAACTTCATCTCCTTCATTGTAGTGCCTGGTAGCATACAACCCAAAACCACCTTCTGGATAGTACTTTACCTGCCAACCTTTCTGCCTATTTTCCTGCTCTTTAACAGCAGACTTAAGGATAAGATCTACAAATAATGCGTGTCCTCGCTTATCAAGTGCGAGAATGTGATCGGCAGTTCCAGGATCTGTTGGAGGATATAGAACAGCACCATTTGGGTTAATTTCGAGTAAATAAAGATTTCCTGCT
>CAZCKT010000081.1:0-3708 GCA_964499355.1 uncultured Candidatus Saccharibacteria bacterium
AAGTTTTGGAAATACCAACTGCACCGCTATCCTTGTTTACAACAGTTACAACAACAGAGTCATTTAAATAAACATTCTCTGCACCAACCGTCTTAGCGGTGATTGTTTGATCACCTTCAGCAGCAGTTAGAGGTGATTGTAACGAAAACTTTGAATTATTTACCTGCGTACTTCCCAAAAGGACTTTGTTCAAATATATGGTAACAGTTGGATCTTCCAAATCAATTCCTTCTCCTCGGATATCAGTAACACCATCTTCTAATATGTCACCATCTTTGGGTGATTCAATCTTTAATCGTGGATTCTTTTGATCTGTAGTCGGTGCTTTATACGTTGGACTGCCAAACATTTGTACAACCAAAAATACGTCATTTCCCAACAATTTACCTTTGACTACCGCAATTCCTACTTCTTGAAATTGTCCATCAAGAATATTCGCTCGATGTGTCGGACTTGCCATCCAGGCATCATGCACTGATTGAGAGTCAGAGAAACCTTTAGCCAAATTTTCTCCCGCATATGCGTAGGTATATCCAGATTGTAAAATAAACTGCCAAGGACTTTCTTTATTTGGGCCATAATGTGACCAATATTGGACTTTAAACATATTCTCAGCTTTAGCAAAGGCAGCTCGCTCAAGCTTTTTGTTATATCGTAACGCAGGTAAATTTTTGTCTTGTCTATCGGCATTAGCTAATTCCACTAATGTTGAAGTAGAAATTTCTGAAGCTAGAATTTCTGTAAACCCAAAACGAGAAACAAGAACAATGGTTAACAATAAAACAGTTAGCACCCTCAGGGCATTCCTAATCATAAGACAGTATAACCTATCGAAAAACTGAATTAAAGATTTCGTTGCAATTTTGACAAAGACAAAAAAAAGAGGAGCAGGGTTTCCCCAACTCCTCTATGAACAACATGTTTTAATTAATAATCATTACATGTTGCTATGACCTAAAATTCTTTCGAATTGAAGGCTTTTGCAAAATAGCTCTAAGAACTATTTTACTGCTTCACGAAGCTGCTTACCAGCTTTGAATCGTGGAACGTTTCGTGCAGGAACGTTGACAACCTTGTCGGTCTTTGGAACGACTTGCTTTCGTGCCTTAAGATGTCCGACAGAGAATTTACCGAAGCCGGTGATGGTTACTGCTTCACCCTTTTTGAGTGATGCGGTTACGACATCAACGAATCCTTCGACTGCTGCCTTCGCCTGTTTCTTCGACATGCCGGTTTTGTCGGCAAGTGTGCTGAAGAGTTGTGCTTTGGTCATGTTACATTTCCTCCTAATTATGTTTTTTCAGTTATAGTGCAGTTTTGGCACTTTGTCAAGCATTTTCGGCCTTAATTGCCCGAACTTGCGTGTGCTCTCAACTCTCTTACTACAACTACGTTAACAATACCAGGGAAAACGCCCGTTTCATCAATCTTTTTAGCAATATTCTGAGCAAGAACCATTGCTGCTTCATCACTGATTTGACTTGGCTTTACCATTACTCGCAATTCACGACCTGCGCGGACCGCAAATACCTCTTCTGCTGCATCACCTGCAACTTCGTAAGCTGTCTTTTCAAGGTTCTCTATTCTTTCAACATAATCCTCAACATTTTCCTTTCTCGCACCTGATCTTGCACCTGATGCAGAGTCAGCAATTTTCATAATAACTGCTTCGACACTCTTTGCTTCAATATCTTCGTGGTGTGATTCAATCGCGTTAACAATTATTGGATCAAGTCCGTACTTACGAGCAACGTCACCACTAATATGATGGTGAGGTTTCTTAACTTTAGTCGTTAATACTTTGCCAATATCGTGAAGCAATGCAGCTTTTAAGACAACATTAACATCTGCTTTAAGTTCTCGTGCAATATATTCACCGATTTCCATAACTTCGAGTGTATGCTCAACCATGTTCTGGCCTTTGCTTCTTCGGTATTTCAATCGTCCAATAATTGGTAAGAGTTCTGCTGGAGCATCAAACCAATTGGCTTTTTCTGCCATCATCTTTCCGGTCTTTTCTAATTCAGCAACAACTTCTTTCTTTGCTTTTGCATACTGTTCTTCAATTGTTACTGGGTGGATTCGACCATCCTTAATCAATCGTTCAAGAACCATACGTGCAATTTCACGTCGAACACCATCGTATGATGATAATCCGATTGCAGTTGGAGATTCATCAATAATAACATCAACACCAGTAACCTTTTCAAAGGCTCTGATATTTCGCCCTTCCTTACCAATAATCTTTCCTTTGATTTCTTCATTTCCAATTTCAACTGTTGAAACAGTGATTTCATCAACGTATTCTGTTGCAACGCTTTGCATTGCATCAACTATTAATTCCTTTGCTTTGTCTTCTGCAGTAAGTTTGATTTCTTTCTCTAAATCAGAAATCTTCTTCGCTTTATAGGAAACGAGACTTGCCTCGAATTCCTTCATATAGACGGTTTGCGCTTCTTCTTTGCTCATTCCGGCTACTTTTTCTAGCTTTACCAAAAGATTCTTTCTGGTTTCTGCTACTTCTTCTTCCTTCTTAATTAATGAAACTTCTTGATTTGAAACATTTTTTCGCTGATCTTCTAAGAGTTTTTCCTTATTTTCCAAAGCTTTTTGCTGTGCTTGGAATTGGCTCTTTAATCTGTCGTAGAACTGTTTTGCCTGAGTTCTTAATTGCTGTGCTTCTTCTTCAGCCTCTTTATACTTATTCTGAAGCAATTGCTTGGCAACTTCCTTAACCTTATCTTGCGATTGTGAGGTAAATGCTGCTCTCTCTTTTGCGAGCGCTTGTTTGAAATAAACTGCTGCTCCGGCGCCCCCAAGTGTCGTCAAAACGAACAATATAACTAATCCAGTCATGCTTTATACTAAGCAAATTTATTTGTAGGGATAACAGAATCGTCTCTGCATTCGTAGCTCAACGTATTCGTTTAAGCTGCTCTTGTTCAATTTCTATTCGTTCAATCATCAAATATCGGCGGAATATACGGACTTTGCCGAAACGGTTATAGATTCCAAAATCCTGCGAATTACCACGGAATTATGGAGAAGCTCGTGCTTCATGGGTTCTACAACAAACTATCAATCCCTAACTTGAATTGTACGTTACTCTGACCTTCCAGTCAATAAAACTCCACCTTGAGATCCCACGTAAATTGAGTTCTCGTAAATTGCACAAACAGCGCCAGTTACAGAATTTGTTTGCCAACCATCACGGGAGGTCTTTATCGCTGGATTCTGATGTCTAATAGCGATAATCTCAACGGCTAAAGTCTGAAATTCTTTTATTACTGGTCCTGAATTCGAACGTCCATACCCTGGCACATCTGGGCTCATATGCAATCGCTCACCCACACCGTGCCCGACCATCTCACGAACGACACTAAAGGGATTATCGTATTCCACAATTTGCTGTGCTGCTGCTGCCATATCGCCAATTTTATTACCTGACTTTGCTTTTGCAACAGAGGCAAAATGTGCTGCCTTGACTGCATCGATAAACGGTTGATAGTTGTTAATGTCTTTTCCAACAACGACAGTTCTAGCCATATCTGAATAGAATCCTTTATGAATCAACCCCATATCGACTGAGATAATATCTCCTTCTTTCAATTTCTTATCCGATGGAAACCCGTGAACAACCATATCGTTAATCCCGATACATAAATGATATGGATATCCCTCAAATCCTTTAAATGCAGATTGTGCACC
>CAZCKT010000082.1:0-3707 GCA_964499355.1 uncultured Candidatus Saccharibacteria bacterium
TACTTGCAGTATACCACTAGAAATTATTTGAGACTTTTAAAATAGTTGATTGTGCTGTGAATATCTTCACTTTCAAAGAGTGCTGTGCCTGAAACAAGTCGTGTAGCTCCAGCATCAATAAGTGCTTGTGCATTTTCCAATGTAACACCACCATCAACAGCAATCGGCAATGAAGGATATCGTTTTTTAAGTTGCATAACTTTCTCAACCACAGCATCATCCAATACCTGTCCTTGGTTACCAATTTTTGTAATACCCATACACTGCACGAATGAAACTTTTTTATTTTCAATACAATCAAACAATGACTCTATAGGTGTTTCAATAGAAATTGCAATACCAATTTTACACACATCATATATATACGGATCGAGATGGTCAAAAAAACTATTGGGATTTTCTAAAGATTCAATATGAAATATAAGTCGAGACGGACCGATCTTCATTAAATCTGATAATTGTCTCTCTGGATGAGCGATCATAAGATCTAATTCATAATCAATTTGATCCCAAAATGGCATCCCTTCTTGTTCTGCAAGAATAGCCTGCCATGCTGAATCAGTACCATCACTATATGGCCATGTACTATTTTTAACAAAAACACCATCACAAATATCAATCTGTAGTATCGGTGTATATCCTTTAATTTTCTCAACTGCTCGCTCGATGGTTTCAAAATTTTTTGGTAATACTGCTGGAATAATTTCAATCATGTGATTATTGATTATGTAACTGTTCTAATTTTTTAATTCGACGAATATGACGTTCTTCATTTGAAAAAGGTGTTGTAAGCCATATTTTGACTGCATACATCGCTTCTTCTGGATTTATAAGACGAGCCCCAAGTGAAAGAATATTACTATCATTATGTAAACGTGAAAGCTTAATAACATCAATTGGGCCACCGTAATACCCAGCAGCACGCACAAAGGGAAAGCGGTTTGCAACAATCGTTTCGCCAATACTTGATCCACCAAGCACTATTCCTCGTGGTGCTTCCTGTTCTTTGTTTACATCTCCTTCTAATATTTCTTTCCAGGCATCCGATACTGCACTCGCAACAGGTCCACAAAAATCTGGATAGTCATCAGTTTCTTCGTACTGATGAGGTCCAAGATCTACAATTTCATAGTTGCCAAGCGAAACGATAAAAGGCTTTAACTTTTCTTTTAACTCATATCCGGCATGGTCTGATCCAATATATAATTTCATTTTTTTGCTGTATTAATTTAGATTCTTTACTAATTGTATGAATGCCCGCGTATTTATTTACTATACCATGTCAACTACAAGTATTTATTATTTCTATCTAAAAAACTAGTAATAAGTTTTTCGGTATAATCAAAAATTAATTTTGCTGTTTGCTTTCCAATTCTACTTTGACCATTTACTCTTAAGTCGTTAGGGTTTGCATTTACAAGATACTCTAGGTATGATTCTAGTTTTTTTGGGTTTTGGCTATATAAATTAAGCATTTCTACAACATCTTCTTCGTGCGAAGTATTTTTCTCTTTATAGAAAGAGATACTTCCAAGTCGAGATAATCCATCCCCTGTTGTTTGGCGAATTTGATTCACTCGGATCAAAAATTCAAGCATAATGTTTTTTATTTCTGACTTTTCACTATCGAATAGAACATGGTGCATATTCTCATGAGAAAACATGTATTTCTTAACCTCAATATCAGGAACATCTTTTGCTAGATTGAAATTCTGTTTAAATTCTGTCGGGACAGGACTACTACCAAGTGTAATAATTCCTTCCCTATGTGAATATCCAGTCCATTCACCATCTTTATATACAAACTGAACACCTTTAGCTTTATTAATTTTCCAAATATCTTTGGTGTAAACTGTCCCCTCAACTAATTTTTCAGGTGGTAGTTTTTCTGGAGTCTTTAAATTATCTAACCGTTCCATACTATTTAATAGTTTTCCCTGTCTTAATGACATGCTCTACAAGCGTGTATGTGTACCCCATTTCGTTATCATACCAACCCATAACTTTAACTAAATTACCTCCAACAACACGAGTCATTGCTAAGTCTACAATAGATGCATGGGCGTCACCAAGAATATCACTTGAAACAAGTGGTTCGTTGGTAACTGCAAAGATTTTATTCCAACGTGAATTTCTTGAAGCTTTTATTAAAAATGCATTAACTTCTTCAATTGTTGTATTCCTTTTAGAAATAAAAGTTATATCTACAATTGATCCAGCAGGTACAGGCACTCGAATTGAAATACCGTCAAATAACCCTTGAAGTTGCGGGAACGCTTTTGTTACAGCAATTGCTGCGCCTGTTGAGCTTGGGACAATATTCATTGCAGCTGCCCTGCCTTCTCGTAAATCTTTTTTACTTGGGCCGTCAACAAGTGCTTGTGATGCAGTGTAGCCATGCACAGTATTCAAAACCGCCTTTTCTATGCCGATTTCTTCATGCAAAATTGCAATTAATGGACTAGCAGCATTTGTAGTACACGATGCATTTGATGTAATGTCACACGTACCAAATTTTTCTTCATTTACACCAAGTAAAATTGTCTCTCCAAGCACTCCGACTGTATCATTATCTTTTGCGGGAGCAGAAATAACAACTTTTTTTGCACCACAATCAATATGAAATTTAGCTTTGTCGTATGAAGTAAATAATCCTGTAGACTCAACAACCACATCAATCGAAAGCTCTTTCCATGGCAACTTTGTTGTATCTTTTTCAGAAAGTACACGAACTTTTCTAACTTCAATACCACCTGTTGGGTCACCTTTTAGATCAGGGATGCCTTTATCAAATGTAATTTCAAGTGTATCTCCATTCACCGTTACATCATTTTGCCACGTTCGATAAACACTATCATATTTCAGTAAGTATGCGAGACTTTCAATTGAACCAAGGTCGTTTACTGCCACAACTTCAATTTCAGGTCGCTCCCAAGCAACCTTAAGAAACGCACGGCCAATTCTTCCAAAACCGTTTATTGCTACACGAATTTTTTTATCCATACCACTATTTTATCAAATCAATAAGAATTTGACGTGCAAGCTGGGGATTTGCTGAGCCTCCTGTTTCTTTCATTATTTTCCCAACAAGTGACATAATTGCATTTTCTTTTCCTGCTTTATAGGTTGCAACAACAGTTTCATTTTCATTAATTATTTTTTGTGCAAGCACTTTAAGTTCATTTTCATCATTTTTTTGCAAAAGATTATGTTCGCTTGCATAGTTTTTTGGAGAAAAATCTTTTTCGGTAAGTAATACCAAAATATCTTTTGCGGCTCTTGATGAAATTTCTTTATGATAAAACATGGTCACAAGCTCCGCAAAATAATTTGCACTTGGTAAACGAGCTGCAGGGTTAGCTTTTTTTATTCCTAAATAATCAGAAGTTGTAAAGTTTGCAGCAATTTGCGCTATAAGTATTATAGCTTCGTTATCATTCTTTGAAATTTCCTGCATTACAGTTTCATACCATTTCCCTAACTCTGGATCATTTACAAAAGTTTCAATATCTTCATTTTTAATACCATAGTCATTTTTATAACGAATTCGTTTTGCGTCTGGTAACTCTGGCAATTCTTTTCGCAATGTTTCAAGATCAAAAAGTTCTTTAATAACAAGTTTTGGTAAATCTGGATCTGGGAAATACCGATATTCCTGACTATCCTCTTTACTTCGCTGAGAAAAAGTAGCTTGCTTATTTTCATCC
>CAZCKT010000083.1:0-3446 GCA_964499355.1 uncultured Candidatus Saccharibacteria bacterium
AAAGGTAAAAACAATATCAACTAAAGTTCATGATATTGAATTTGAAAAAGTACTCGCAAAAAAGAAAGATCCAGTTACTGCACTATTGGCATTCGAACAACTAGTGAAAGATCCAGAAATCGCAAAAATAATCCTAAAGTAGGAACTATTTAATAATCGTTACAAGGGATATTGCTGCCCACAATTTCATATAGGCATAAAAAAAGCTTGGCAACGACCTATTTTCCCAGAATAAATCCAAGTATCTTCGGCGCTGGAGCGTTTCACTTCCGAGTTCGGAAAGGGATCGGGTGGGTCCACTCCGCTCTTGTTACCAAGCAAATGAATTATAGCACGCAAAACATACCTTGGCAATATCTTTATGCAACCCTATCGCGTATAATAACTTATGACTCGAAAACAGCTTTTCCTTTTAATGGTATTTGTCTCCATAGTTCCATTACTTATCGCAGCTGTTACCCTTACCCACATCGTTAAAATCAACGTCAATAATGATAAGCGGTTATCCTTAAAAACTCCTAATTCTTCTATCACAGTAACACCAACACCCACTCCCAATCAGGATAACAATAAGTTTTTCATAGTCCCGAACGGGTACATACCAACAAAGCAAGAGATAGAACTGATCAAGACGACTCAAGTCACCAATATAATAATCGAGAACAGTACAGCTAACTACCAAAACGAGCTCAAAGCACTCTTGTCCGATAACAGTGCTGCTGACGTATCGCTCAATGACTACACAATTTGTTCTAAAAACAATTCAGCAGAATCACTCGACTCTGCTAACGGTATGCCTGACGCGTCGATTTACTTGTGCAAAGCACTCGAAGCTACAGTACACAAAAATATTGTAATTGAAAAAATAAATTGCGACATCAAACAGTCAAAATGTATCAACGAAACCCTTTCGCGAATAGTCAATAAAAGTAGTGACCTGTTGTTATATACACCTCAATATCCAATTCTATCCCTACTTTCATTAAATGACATCACCATAGATACACCGCATGATACTTACATATTCTCCTGGGGTAAATCTGATATTTATACTTTAAACTCATACAGTGTTGAAGTACTGGATAAGGTAAATAAACGAGTATTCGCAAGCGGAAGGATAAACACTGCTACTGAAGGTGACTATTTTATTCCTACATCAACTCTATCTGCACAAGAATTAACAGTAAAAGTTCGATTATGGATAACTTTCAATGGCAAGCAATTTACAGAGCCGGCGATTATTTCAAAGACATTTACCTATACTCCTGCAATAACTACAATAACAAACGTTACATCAATTGCAAAGCAAATTTCTTGGATTCCAGATTGGGGTATGGCAGATGGAATAGATTCAATAAAAAAGAATCCAAAAAAATGGGACACCATCTCTCCCGTATGGTTTGTACCAAACAAGAATGGTACGTTAGAAAGAAAACCAACACTTAACTCAACAGTATTAGTTTCACTACTTCGTAAGAATAATATTAAACTAGTGCCAACCATAAGCACGTTCGACGCAGATATACTCAAAGATATACTGAGAAACAATCTAGACAAGCATGTTTCAGAAATAGTCAAAGTTGCAGTTCAGTATAACTACGATGGCATCGATCTTGATTATGAAAGTACGTACAGTGACGACAAAGATCTACTCATAACATTCCTTACAAAGTTATCTTCCGAATTACATAATAAAGGCAAGACTTTATCATTTACAGCACTTCCGAAGATTGATAACCGCCCAATCTACGGATTCTTACCACAGACCCATCAAGCACAAGACTGGAAAGCCATTGGTTCAATTGTAGATGAATTCCGCATAATGGCATACGATTTTACTGGTCAAGGTAGCTTGCAACCAGGTCCGCTCTCACCTGTCCAATGGAATGAGACATTAATTCGCTATGCAATTACTCAGATGGATGGCTCAAAAGTCGTTTTAGGTCTACCTTTGTATTCGCATGGTTGGCCAAAGCCTAAGCTGCAAAACCTAGCTGGAGTGAACAACGATAAGTCACTTTCTTCAGGTGAACTGAAAAACACCATTTCTCTGCAACATGACAGTATTGCATACGTAAAGAGTCACAGCTCTTACTATAGAGAATCATACGATGGATGGAATAAAGAGGTGCGTGCAGAATTTAAGTATAACGGAGTTGAACGGGTAATGTACTATTTAGATAAAAAAGCGATAAATGAACGTATCAATCTAGCCCAAAAGTATGGCATCAAGGGAGTTTGCTACTGGAGAATAGGTGGAGAACAATTATAATTGCTCCTATTCTTTAAAATCTCTTCCAAAAATGCGTTTATATGATTCAAGAATACTCTCCTTATGTTCAGGTGGATAACTCTGTATTGCATTTCGAATACGCTCGTCAAAAGGCTCAAGCCCCATACTAATTCTTCTTTCATCCAATTCTAGGGGATTTTCTATGTCGTAGATTTCATAACCCTTTCCATGATTTATAAAATATTGGCCGTAAACCTGCGGTAAATTTCTTTGCATATTCATTGCATCAATCCAATTTGTCAATTTTCTACAATCAATATTGACCTTATTTTGGTTATAGAGAGTTCTTGCCATGTCTAAAAACTTCAATGATGTATCAATATCCCGAGAGTGTTGAGCTATTAGAATTGCAGCATGTGCTGCTACTTCTCCCACTTTAGGAATTGTTGGCCAACCTGTTTTTTCTACAATATTTTGTAACTCCAACAATGTCACTTTATCGAGCTCGCTCTGAAGTTTCCATATATCTGCCCCACCACTTTCCCATTGCTTACGATATTTTTGATCGAGTTTATTTAATTCAAGTAATTTTTTCTTAACTTCACTATCTGTCATAACAATATTGTACCCTATTAGTCATCAAAAACCACCGATCATGTCGGTTTTGAATTCATACTTAACGATAACTAAAAAGATTGAATCTCTTTTATCTGAAAAGTAGGATTGTTTTTTTTATTATTGGGAAAAGTTTGCTTCCTGTCACCGAGAATTTCTCAGCAACAGTTAGCTTCTTTATTCACTAATAATTGAATAGGTATGTGACCAAACAAAAAGATTTCGTCCAATTAGTACACCTTGGCTCAACACATTACTGTGCTTACACCGAGTGCCTATCAACCTGGTCATCTCCCAGGGGACTTCCGAAACCTCTGTACAAATCGCTTTGCACAAAAGAATCAACAAAGAATAATCTCGAAGTCGGTTTCGCACTTAGATGCTTTCAGTGCTTCTCCGGTGGAAACGTAGCTACCCTGCGATGCTCCGGGTGGAACAGCAGGTGCACCAGAGGTTTCCTCACCCCGATCCTTGCGTACTAGGGGCAAACCTTCTCATTCTTTGGACGAACACACAGGATAGAGACCGACCTGTCTCACGACGGTCTGAACCCAACTCACGTGCCGCTTTAAGGGGTGAACTCCCCCACCCTTGGGGC
>CAZCKT010000084.1:0-3334 GCA_964499355.1 uncultured Candidatus Saccharibacteria bacterium
TTCTGAATCGGTCATAGATAGAATTTCTCCCACCAATGTTGATCCCAATCCTCCCATTCGTGGAGGCTTAATCCCTAATTTTTTACCATTTCCTAATTCTTCAATGCCTATCGTTTTTGCCTGTAAAACTGCTTTTTCATCAACTTCATAGCTAACTGCGACTCTGTTTCCAACTTTCATAATTCCTTCTTTACTCACAGAGGTTTCCTTAACGTAATTTGTTGCCATTGTGGTGGAAATTTTCGTTGTTGACCCATCACTATTTTTAATGGTAATTGAAGCCTCATCAATTGTATCTATTGTTCCAGAAAAAGACTGTGTCGCGAGCCTTCCCTTTATATGAAAATCATCTTGTTGAATACGTTCGTTTTGCGCTGCTTTTCTTGATATCGCATTTTTCCTGTTAAAGTAGGTAAGACCACCTGCTGCAATTACTAAAATAATAGCGCTACATACTAAAATTGTTGGAATATACTTTTTCATAATTATTATTTCGCAATAGTTTAATGTAAGAGTGTACCTGATGTCTAATGAAACTATTATGAAGTGTTGTGAAATTCTTGGGAAGCAGGCTCTGTTTTAGGTTTGATTGGTGTAATTAACCATAAATCTACCTGAAAACAGAGCCCCGTCAGTATCAGACTACATTAGTCCTCAACCGTTTTGAAATCGCTTTTTAGCGCAGCCTGAACCGTTCTAGAGGTAAGAAATATAATAATATCTCTTTCTATGGCATGAACCTTTGCTCGTAAACTTGCTTTTGTTACACCATCTTTCGTGATTCTATTCTTTTTCATATTCAACACTAATTATATTAACCTTCGTCCTCAGACAAAGAAAAATAGTTTCTATAGGCAGTTGCAATTAAGTTAGCTTATCTCAACTGTATACCCACCTATATGAAGTTATAGTGAAGAAACATTACCTCCAGTAATTTGGTCTAGAATCCGATCGGCTCTTCTACGATAACAACAGTGATTCTTCCTTCAGTTACTTCTTTTTTGATAATGAGAAGTTTACTTACAAAACTACCCGGTACGCCGTAAGCTTTATGTGCTCGGTCAGATTCCAATGGTAAAACAACATCATAAATACGCTTCATTGCATCATCGAGTGTCGATACAATTTTCTGTGAACCTACAACAAAAATAACTTTTCCTGGGCCGTAAGCATATGCTGGAAGTTGACTACCGGTGTTTGATGCTATTACCAATGAACCATCCTCTGTTAATGCATGGACACTTCCAACTGCAAAATCTGGAACTGCTGCCATTCGTGTTTTATCTTTTTGAGATAATCCATTTTCTTCAGCGCTCCAAAGGAGTGGGCGGATTGCTTTGTACTTTCCTGTTTCATTTATCAACTGTGAAATACCTGAGTCGTCTAGTGAAACGGAAGTCATCTGCATAACTTCGGATCCCTCAGTCAAAAGAAATTCAACTTTCTGTTTTGCTTCTTCTTTTGTAGAAACAACAATTGCTGAAATTCCATTTTTTTGTAAGGATTCAACTGTTTTATTAATATTTGCCATAATACCGGCTATTTAACTTAATGCTTGAGTATATATTGCCGGTGTAGTTAATACAAGTACGGTCTTTTATCTCACTTAGTATATTGCAAGTACCTATTGACGATGATATAATTACCTAATGAATGAATGTTCAAGTAAAAATCCTGTAAACAGAACACTAAAAGTCATTGGCGGTAAATGGAAACCACTAATTCTCTGGTATCTTTGTGATAAAACATATCGCTTTAATGAATTGCTTAAAGTTATGAATGGCGTTACTCAGAAAATGTTAACTCAGCAATTACGTGAAATGGAAACTGATCAAATTGTTCTTCGTAAAGTTTATGCAGAGATTCCACCACGAGTCGAATACTCAATCACAGAATACGGAAAGACTCTTCAACCTATTCTTGAAAGTATGTCGAAATGGGGAGAAAAACATAGCGAGCTAATTAAGAATGATAAATAATGCAGAATCAGCCATATACTCAGACTGCAGCTACCGTTGAAAAAGCATTTAGTCGAGTTGCTGATGTTCGAGAATTCAAACAAGCCTTTTCGAACCCTGATGTCGCTGTAGCAATCGAGCAAAATCTTGGATCCGAAAGTGAGTCGGGAGTACATTATTTTGGAAGAATGTATATTGAATACATAAAAGTACTCGATTACCTTGGGAATTTAACAGGACCACAAATAAAGCAGTTAGAAGATTTGTACGCTCGTGATGTACGGTTACATCCAAAAATGACAAAAGCTGTTGATAAAACACCAATAGTGATCTTAAGAAAACTACATGACGAAGGAGTTCTTAAAGAATTAGGTCATATTGCTCGAGAAGCAGCTGACCTATCAAGCCCACTCTTCGCTGCAACCGTTGAACGAATGAGTGATATGTACATACTTGGCTCTGACCTAAAACAACGACAAATCCCTCAAGGTGATGAAAACCCCGCATGGGCACAGGCATTGGCGGGACATGCAAGTCCTGAAGGTTTTGCACCACGAGCACATGTGCATTTTCTTTTCTCACATTTCATTCCGAGAGCAGTAGAGAATTATTTCGCTGGCAAGAACATTACACCAGAACTAAGTAAGATGTTAACGCTGAAAGATAATTTTCATCATGTAGAAGCGCTTGCAATCAGATTAATGGTTGCCGAAGGTAAAATAGATCCGGAAGTTGTAAAAATGTGGAATACACCTAGACCTCATGGTGTTAACTGGCATTCAGACAAGCAAAATCCATCAAGTGGAGTAGACCCTAAACAAGAAATTATAAATAACCATGCTACAGACATAGGTGCTGAAAACCCGAAGGGTGTCATTTCGAATCTTGTTAATTCGATAGGAGCTGCAATACAAAGAATGAGACCACATTCAGAAGGAGTGGCCATTCATGAAGAAATCGACTTACGAGGGTTCCCAACGCAGTTCCAAGGGCAAAAACTTGAGCACGTTATGATTACCCGGACAGCATCGACTATTGAATTAACCTGCGAACTTCAAAATAAAGAATTAAACGACCCGAGTCAATCGAATCATTATTATTACAGATTTACTTTAGCAAACAATGGTAAGGCAAGAGAGTACACAATAGAGCAAGAAATGACCATTGGTGTCGATGACTATAACCGAGCAATACTTGCGAAAGCGCAATCAACATTTGGTTACATGTTTCTTTCGGGACTTTCTAAGAAACTTGGAATCAACATTGATCACACAATCGAAGAAACCGAAGCTGTTAATGGCTTTAATCTCGCTTTGTTGTTAGGTTATGACCATGAAGATATGGCATATCATAAAATCTAAAACCCAACAACAGTA
>CAZCKT010000085.1:0-3244 GCA_964499355.1 uncultured Candidatus Saccharibacteria bacterium
TAAGTGTCACGAATGCTTTGCAGGGTTCGCATCGCGCTCATGATCTTTTTGCGTCGGTCATCGAACATGAACCCCTGTGGTCGAAAGTTTTCATCGAACGATGCTGGAAAATTAGCACCGACAGCCTCAGCGATTGCCTGATACTCGAAAAGTCGACGAACATTTGGCATATCGCGATGCCGCTCACTCCAAGCTCCATGAATTTCTAGAAAATTGCCAATGTCAGCATCGTTGATACCATAAAAGCCAACGTCAATGTGACGAGTGAGTTCAAGAAGCGCCATCACCCCGTCGCGATCTAATGGATTACTATGGATCGCGTTGTCGTACATCTTCGGTCGCAGCCATTCCGACTGTGCGCCAAAGAATTCATGTGCCTTAGGCATCGCGATGGTGATCTTGTTATATGTTTTGAAGGTTTCAAAGTGCTTCACGAAACACGACATGTCACCAAGGCTCGAGGCACACACGGTAAGATTCAACACGTGACGTGGTAGTCGATCGACGAGCAATGATTCAGGACCACATTGTTTCAGCGTAAGATTGGCACCTGCAAAGTTTGCTGGGAGTCCGGCAACATTGTGAATGATAGAGTTCTGATGGTGTTGAGTGCTAACATCGCAGATGAGCTCAACGCCAATGAGCGTATTCATCGAATATTGATGTCGCGTCATGGCGTTTTCAAAACCACTTAGATCTTGCAACTGGTGGATCGCTATGCGTTTGCGGGTACCGTCTTCATTGCGACCGTGCACATCATGGATGTTTCCAATTCTGAGGGTGCGTGGCTTCGTAGAAATGTCGCGTCGCGCAGCGACGGCATAATTTCTAACGAGCTGCAGTTGAGCCTGTCGCGCGGTGATATACTCGGTACGCGATCCAGTGTCACCGAGCTCAATGAGTTTGTCGGTGACATTCTTGTCAGCGAATAGTGGAGATCCGATTTCAGGATACGACAAAAATAGCCCAGCGCGATCGAGCTCATCTATCGAATTGTACAGAGTTGTGACAGTCGTCATATTGATCCTCGTCGGTCCCGAAATGAAAACTCACCTGCGAACAGATGAGTTAATAGTAACACAGGGCGGAGGAAAAATACACTACAAAGTCGCTAAAGTGCCCCGGCCGAGATCGATAAGAGCCCTTTGAGCTGACAAAATTCTTCGGCGAGTCGAGTCGTGACTTTCGATGGCTTCCTGCATGGCCTTGCTAACTCCAGGTTCACCTTTCCAGTCGAAAGCTTTTAAACCAGGAATAGACACCACACTCAACAGGCCGTGTGTCAAATTTTCACACTCTTGAATCACGAATTCGCCATCTTCGATTAATGTTAGTCCTAGCTTATTGACACCACTCAGCGAACGAAGAAATGGTAATTTGTAAAGTTGGATCCCCTTTGCTGCAATCGGCAGAGCGTCAATCTTCGTCAGTCCACACGAGTAAAGATGTAGTCGTGTTTCAATTGAAGTTCGTTCGATGCCGATCAAACTTTTGAGCGAATTGCAAGCTGCAACTCTCATATATCCGATTTCAGTAGCACACCCTCGCAATGAGGTTAAGGCGGCACATTTTGTCAGTCGCAGGTCGTTTAGAATCTTATCCGTGCAACCATCCAACGATGTAATGTTACAATTTTCAACGATGAGTTCACTAATCGCTCGCGATGGCAACCCGCGTAATGATGTCAGTCCGCAATTTCTGAAAGCGATGGCGCTGAAGTCAAAGCCATTTTCAGTGTGAATGTCATCTAAGTCGATTCCTATATCAGTGAGTTCAGGATGATTTTCTACACGAAGTCCACTAAACGAACCGATCAGTTTTTCGAGCGCGTAACCTACTAACGTGTGTTGATGATTTACGACATTTTCGTTCAGAAGGTTCGTCAACATATTCATTTTCCAGTTTCCTTATCCATGGACATATATCGCACTCGTCGACCAGTTGGTAGCAGTATCTCATCTACGTATCCACGGTTGATGTCGAAGAAAGATTTGCCGTAACCTTTGATTGCGATCTTATTCTTGAAAGAATACTTAGCGACATTTCCAAACCATTTGCCAGCGTCGCAATTCGGCTGCGCCTCACACAATTTTCGATCTTTGATCACACCGCCCAAACCACCGTTGTACGCTGAAAAGGTAAATGCCATTCGCTCAAAATCGTTGTCCGCGAATCTAATGGCATCGTAATTACGCTTGTTGAGCACGAGAATGGCCCGGATTTGGTAGTCGACATTGAACCGATCTTCCCACTTCCAACCGCGCAACACACTATCCTGGCGCTTAAGCTCTTCAAAAACGTTCATCTTGGATGTAACGGTGATCTGGCCTAATCCGAAGCCGTACTCACGCAGACCTTGATTGGCGACGTATGTCTGACCGGTGGTAGCTCCGGGCTTCTTCAATGCGGCCACGTCATTCGCCGAAGTTGCCTTTACTCGAAGTTCTGATTCGGGTGACCAACATCGTTTAGACGACAATGATACACATGATTCCTTTTCGATCTGTGCACCAATAGAAGATTTTGGACTCAAGATAGACCAAAAATCATTAATCTGGTTGAGTACATTTGGAACGTACTTCTGTGCCAGCGGTGGCATTTGATTGGCCGTAGGTTTAACCGGTTCGGCGCCAATTGGCGCCGAAAGTACCGTGAGAATAACAATGGCTTGCATGATTCTCATTTTTCTATTACCCTATGACGATCGCACCGACTACGAAGATCATACCCATAAAAATAACTAGCGTCGAAAAAACGACGGCTTTAGCCATGCTGTCGTCGCTGTCAACAACATCTTTCAATAGGATGTTGAGCGATAGTGCTGGAAAGAGGATCCGTCGTACCAGATGCACGACCATGGTCAGAATGAAGATGATTGACACTGCAAATGCGACCACGTTATATCCAGAACTACCAAACCACTCTGGATGATACGCTCCAGAGATCCCCAGGGCACCGGCAATAATGCCAAGGATCACCATGCGAATAAGGTCTTCTCGATCAAAACGATTCATGATTTTACTCTCATAAGTAGTTATTACTACTCTATTTAGTAAGACCGGTGTGACACTATGTTAGTTCTCGAGTTCTACGTAGATGATGATCGCTTTTTAATTCCAGTGACCGCGGTCGAATCGATCATGGCCATTCCATCGAACACGGCCTTTATCCCTCGTCATGATGATATTCGCGTTGAACTCTTTTCCCATCGTGGAACGATTACGCCGCTGATCGATTTCAACCT
>CAZCKT010000086.1:0-3193 GCA_964499355.1 uncultured Candidatus Saccharibacteria bacterium
GACGTGTTCCCTGGTCAGTTGAACGATTTTCATATCGGACAGTATAAAGCGCTTTTTCAATACAACCAGTTGCAAGCGCACGTGCTTGATATCCTTGAATTGTTGTACTACTTGTGCGAGAAGTATCGATTCCAGAAAGTAAAAGCGAAAAAGCTACAAACGCAGTAAAAGCTGTAACAATCAAAACAACCATAAGAGTAATGTAGCCACGTTGTTGATGCATTCTAGACATAGTTAATTATTAATTTCTTCGAATACTCGCACCACTTTCAAACGTTTTAGTATATTCATAAAAATATCGATTGCTGTCACTTTTTGCTTTAATTATAAAGCTATGCCATATATGACCACTCGACCCTGAAGGAGTTACGTTTGAAAATTTCAAATCAGAAACAATAATACGAGTATCAATTATTGGAATTGGAATGCTCGAACCTTCTGATAACATCATTATATATTCTTTAAGGTAAATACGTGTTGGCGATTTTTCTTGTGGAATAATTTCAAGTATAAGCTCATTATTTGATGACCCTGAGGAAAGTGGTTGTAATACTTTTTCTGCACTACGGATATGCTGATTAATGAGTCCGGCAATATATGCTCCCTGTTCTTCAACGGTTGCAATTACCTGATTTTTAATTCGGACTTCATTGAGGGTAATGATAAAAACAAATACCACGGTAATAATAATTGCACTCACACTCAAATAGAGTAGTAATTCTACCAATGTAAAGCCTTTTTCATTTTTTAGATCAATACAATTCATACAACATCAAAAATTATTTGCATTTCTAGGAAACACGCCAAGGAAATCTCCCGAACTATTTGCCCCAAAAACATAGTTGAGTAAAGCATCATATGTTACACCTTTTGTAGCACCCCCTGTATCAACCTGACCATCAAAAATTGGATTAGACGCGTCAGTAAAATCAACTCTTTTTAATCCAGAAGACAAATCACCAGGAACCGCCAAAAATGCTTTCAATGATCCGTCTATTGACGCTACCGCTATATCATGAATTGGAGTTTTAATCTCTCCTGTTGTAAAAGCATCGAGTAAATTGATTGCATTACTAAATCTATCAAAAGCAAAGAAATAAACAGTTTGATTATTACCAACAATAAATTCATTATGCGCATTCCAATCATAATAACTTGCAATAGTAAGTGGTGTATTTTTCCCTGGAATATCATACGTAGCAACTGGGCCTAACGTTGTTCCTGGCTTAAATTCATATGCCTTTACTTCAGCAGTATCAGAATCAGAAGTAATGAGAGCATAACCTGTAGCACTCTGTGCGCTATTATAAACCCCCGCAATCTCATAAAGAATTCCATTTGAGTCAGACTTTATCAGACTTGTCGGATTCGTATGATCAGAAAGTGAAATAGTTTCAATTTGACTATTTGTTCCATCGTCATTAGATGCAATCAGCAATGCAAAGTCATTCCCACTTGCAGTACCAACCCACACATCATTCCCATTTAAATCTGTATTTTCTGAATATGAGGTATCAAAAGTACTTATAAGTGTTGGGTTTGCCTGATCAGCTATATCAATAATAACAAGTTCAGCAGATTTATCGTCAGTAGTAACATACGCATATGAACCCTTCACAAAAAGATTGTTTAATATTGATCCAATTACAACCTCACCAACCAAGCTTGGTTCATCAGGATTACCTTTTACGTCAAAAACTTGAAATTTTTTATCTGTTGTAATCATATAGACATATTGCCCATCATTGTCACTCCAGATTTTTTTTCCACCAACACTTCCACCACCACCGCCCGGATCACCACCTACAGTTAGATAAACCGTACGCGTTGTATCGCCAACACCTGATGATAAATTATAAAAATTAATATAACTTGAATACCTACCGTCTGAAAGCGCATTTGCATTGCTATTAAATTTTACTGTTACTTGTGTTGAGGAATTTCCTGCAAGTGTTCCTGCAAGTGATCCTTCAATTTCCATCCAGTTTTGCTCATACGTTAAACTCCATTGCATTGAAATAGGACCCGTATTTGAAATTGTATATACTTGTGTTTGCGTAAATGGCGCTGAGCCTGAGACAGTAAAATCTGTTCCTGGTGTAACAGTAAGTGCCGAAGTAGTTGTTACGGTAAGTCTTTGCGTACGAGTGGTATTCCCAGATCCATTTGTTGTGTTTGTAAATGCTATATACCAAGAAAAAATAGTCGGCCCAACACCATCAGATGTCGTAAGTGTATATGCAGAGGTTGTAAATGAAGCAGTAACATCAACCGACTCGCCCGCTCCAAGTGTTCCCGAATTCTGACTCAAGGTAACATAGGCATCGGGCACAGTATATGCTGCAGTCCAACTCATTGGAGCACTTCCAGAATTTGTAATTGTATAAACTTGAGAGCCATCTGATATTGAATTTGACCCTTCAACCATTGTCGCATTTATACCCGTAGATGGTGTGACCGACATGGAAGCAGAACTACGCGTCCCGGAATTTTGGATAATTGGTATTGGTGTTGTCCAGTTAGTAAGCGTCATCGAAAGCGTAACGTTTCCATCACGTGCAAAATCATTTTTCCACGAAACAGTAACTGCGATATTTTTTTCATCGCCACCATTTGCTGTTGTTATGGCAATCGTTCTATTAAATCCTTGCACTGTGTCACCACCTGGAACAAGCGCCCATGTAATACCGACTGGTGAAAGCCCGTAAGTACCGTCACGAAGTGTGTCCATGCCTTGATCGCGAAGCGATCTCACAATGTCTAGTGTTTGATCTGCAATGAGTCCTGCACGATTGCGTAAACCAGATGAAAGTTGCGCTTGTTGTCCATAAAGGATTGACCCCAATGTGCCGACAACAATCATGCCAAAAACCGAAACCGCAAGTATGATTTCGATAAGCGTAAACCCTTTGCTATTGATACAATAAAGCGCCTTTTTCATTGAGTATTACTTTTACACTATCACCATTATTTTCAAACTGAATAGTGCCTGTCTTAGAGGGAATTCCTGATCCTCTTGCAAATATAATTTCTTTTGGACCCGTAACAATGACTGATGATGCAATTTCTGTTATTTCATCAAGATCTTTTTGGCGTGTTGCATATGCAGTACCTGAAAATACAGTGACTTTACCTTGCTCAATATATACACCCCATGCAGTTCCTTGTAATCCAGATCGTGCAAATATAGATG
>CAZCKT010000087.1:0-3156 GCA_964499355.1 uncultured Candidatus Saccharibacteria bacterium
GTGCTTTGAAACAAGCTTTGTCATTTCAAACATACTCACGGTTGCTTTTCCTCCAAACACTTTTTTGAGGGCAGCATCTGCGTTAATATTACGCTTATTTTTTTCATCTTGAAGATTATTCTTCTTGATATATGCCCAAAGTTTTTTTACAACTTCAGATCGTGGCATTGGGCCTTTGCCAATAACTTCAGCAAGATCATCGCTAATTGCCATTGGCTTCATAAACGCAGCGTTAGCTTTTTGTACCATATGCGTTACATATTTGCCTACTTACATAGGCAACACTTTTAATTAATAACCTGTCTAGTATACCATAAATAATGTATTTGTACCCTACTCTGTGTAAAACTTGACGAATAGTATAATTGATTTCAAAATTGTATTTTCTTAAAAAACCCATCCTTTTGGGATGGGTTTTTATTTTTTTCCTAAACATTATCTCATTCACGTTGCACTGTGTGCACGACTGCCGGGACCGGGACCGGGACCGGATCGTTCTCGTTCTCGTTGTCAAAATAATCATTCCGGATTCCGATTCCGAGAGGCGCACCGTTTGCGCTTGTCTCAGCGATGATTTCAGCATAGTGCGCGGGTGGCCAGGACACGATGTCCGGCGGCCGGGGATGGTCGAGCAGCTGGTTGAAACCGAGGTAACAGGTGTGGTCCAGGATGGACACGGAACCGGCCAGGATCTTGGCGGGATGGTTACTGGGATGATGGTTACTTTGGGCGTAGGCCTTTTTGGGTGCAAACGCCCAGCTGATCGCAAGAGTCACCGCGATCAGCAATCCGAAAATGAACATCGTTCTCTTCATGAGGATTACTGTTTAGTTATTAGTTAGACAAAGAACTTTTTACTCTGCTATTATATACCTTTAAATTTATTTGTCAAGTACTTTAAATAACTTCTCCTAAAAATGGAAATGGTAGCTTTTCCACCTTATTATTAAAGGTTTTTTTAGATTTATTTGTTTTATAAAGCGCAAGTGACCCTAAAGAAACAATACTTCCCCTCCCAAACTTCTTGGTTATTTGATCAATAGTAGTTCCAATTTTATTTATTGAAAAATGATTTTTTTGAACATTAAACAAATCATATGTCACTCTATCACTTGGCATAAGCGACAGAAGAGTAACTCCAGTAGAACGATATCTTACTCCGTTTTGAAAACATTCTCTTATATTTTTTTCTAAAAATGGAACTACCGAGAGATCATTGTTTGTAAAAAACGGTAATGTAATTTCTTTTGTGTGATATTCAAACGTTTTAGTTTTTAATTCTATTACAACAGTATTAGTTACCACATTATTTTTTCGAGCACGTCCGCACACAATTTCAAGATTTTTTAATATATGTGCAACTATTGTTTCATAATTGTTTTCAAGTGACATAAAACTTTTTGTAGACTGTAACGAAGAAGGTATTCTTGTTTGTCTTTCTAAAGAAAAAATTTGAATACCAGAAAGTTCATACCACAAGGCAACCACAGGTTTAGCATATTTTTTCTCGATAATAGCTTTAGGCGTTTGTATAAACTCTAAAGCATTAGTAATACGATCTAAGCGTAGCTGGACTGCAGTGCTACGACCAATACCCCACACCGCATCAATAGACAATTTTGACAACACGTCGTTCACATATTCATCTCGTAAAATAGTACACCCATTTGGTTTTTGTAATTTTGAAGCAACTTTTGCAAGCACTTTAGTGCGTGCTACCCCGAATGAAAAAGTAATACCAAGCTCATTTTGTAGATTCTGTTTTATTTTTTGAGTAAATACTTTTACCTCATCCCATGAAGCAAATCTATCCCCTCTAGCAAATCCGAAACATTCATCAATACTATAAGACTCTACCTGGTCAAGATAACGAGATACTATTGCAATAAGTCGTTTTGAATATTCTTTATATAATTCGAAGTGTGAAGGGAGAATAATTACTTCGGGGTAATATTTTTTAACTTTCCATAAGGGCATTCCACGAACAATACCAAGTGCCTTTGCTTCATAGGTAAAAGCTGTAGCAATACCACGCTCTTGCCCAACAACAACAGGCCGACCTCTTAAATGAGGGTAACGAGCAATTTCACATTGCGCAAAAAAAGCATCACCATCAACATGGAAAATATATCCCCTCGTCATATTATGCGAATTTTCTAATAATAGCCTTAACAACAGCAACTACTCGTAATGACTCCTTAGGATACAAGGGTGGATAGTTTTTATTTGCAGGTTCAAGGAAAAAATAACTACCCTGTTTTCGTAAGTATTTCATAGTAAATTGACCGTCAAGCTCAGCAATAACAATCGCGCCTGTTTTTGCTTGTGTAGTTCGCTCGGCAAGCACCATATCTCCCTCACGAATACCAGCATCATGCATTGAGTCACCTTTTACTCGCAACATAAATGTTGCTTCTTTATTATCAATCAAATATTCATCAAGTGTTATCGTCTCAAGTAAATCTTCTTCAGCTGGCGTGGGAAATCCTGCCTCAACAAAGCCGAGCATTCGCACTCCATCAAAACGATCGCCTGGTATAAGTTTTCCTGTATAATCTTTTTTAAGAAACCCGCTATCAATAAACTGCTTAGCAATACGGAATGCAGAATCTTTTGAACGTACTTCAAAAATACTTGCGAGCTCTTTATAAGATGGCATGCGCTTATGTTTCTTAAAAAATGACACAATTTTCTTATCATGACTCATACACTCAGTATGCCGAACGTTCGTTCGTTTTACTAGCAAGACTGTGGAAATCTTCATTAAATTGACAATATAAAAAAATGTTATAGAATAAGATTCGCACCTTAAAAAACCAAAAAACTATGCCGATACTCGCTGCTACCGTATACCCGATCCTTATGAATCGTCGGGCAAGACGAATTGCCCAACAACAACTTCTGCATGCTCTTTTTTCAAAAGATTGCGGTTGTCTCTATCAAGCAAAAAAAACACTTGATGTACTTTTTTCATTCATAGAAAACGAAGACCGCAAAGAACTACACAACCCCCCAAGAATTCTCTCTACGAATGAAGTCGTAAGTGTAAAACCATTAAAAATTATCGTGCCCGTCCTGCAAGCCACAAGTCGATTTTACGATGAAATGGCAACGAATCCTGAACTAGCTGACAAAATTATCAAATCGTTGCCAAGC
>CAZCKT010000088.1:0-3152 GCA_964499355.1 uncultured Candidatus Saccharibacteria bacterium
AGTGCCATTCTCAACTGCTGTTTGACGCTTTGATTATAAACACCGAAACTTCCAATCACTTGAGAAAGTACGCGATCAGCTGAAATCGTGAGTTTATGAAGTCTCAATCGTTTCTTTTCAATATCTGTATCAGTGTGAGCCAAGAAGTAATCATCAACAAGCCCGCGCACCGCTGCCATTAGAAATTTTCCCTGCTTATCGAATTTTTTCGGTAAAATCACTGCAGCGAGATAAATGAAAGCGAGAAAAATGAGTACGAAAATCCAATAGGTCATAGGGAAGTATTACACACTTCAAATAGTTTGCCTATTGCCGACTAACCTGCACCAAATCTACGATTACGATTGTTGAATTCATGAATAACTTCTTTCAGCTTTTCTTTGGTCAAATCCGGGAAATTTAAAGGAAGGAACAATAACTCCGCATAGCCTGATTGATACGCCATATATCCTGAGGTTCGCTGCTCACCTGAAGTTCTAATAATAAAATCTGGATTAGGAATACCTTTTGTATCTAGGTAATTCGCAAATAAATCAGTAGTTAAATCGCTTTCCTTAATATTGCCGGCTTGAATATCCGCAACTATTTTCTTTGTTGCGCGAACTATTTCATCCTGACCACCATAATCAAGACCTACAATATAGTGCCATTCTGTAAACTGAGCTGTGTCCTGCTCCAACTTTGTCAAACCTTCAAGTAAATCCGGAGACAATCTATCTTTTCGACCGATATGACGAAAATTAACTTTATTTTTGATCATGTCATCACGTTTAGTTTTAACAAAATCTCTAAATAGATTCATTAATTGTTCAACTTCTTCTGGACTTCTCTTCCAATTTTCAGTCGAAAATCCCCACATTGATAAATAAGGAATTTTTAATTCTCGGCAAGCTTCAAGTATCGTAGGGATATTCTCTGCACCACGACGGTGACCTTCCCAAGCTGGCAATCCCTTTGCTTTTGCCCATCGTCGATCGCCGTCAGGCATGATGACCAAGTGTTGTAGGGGTGCCAAAAGTTCTGTTTTTGTCTCCATTAAATCTTGAATTGAATTAGTTGGTGAAAAAATAGCTAGTGAAGTAGATTAGCACATTACACAAGAATGGGTAAGCACGAGAACATAAATGGCTATTTTGACTCCATCGATGCGAGCTCTTCAATCGTTGTTGCTTGATTAGGTTTCTTTTCGCGAAATCTTTTAAATCTTGGAAATCTTAATGCATAACCAGAGGTGTGCAATGGACTTTTCGTAATTTCATCAGCTTCGACTTCAACAACGAGCTCAGGTACAAGAAATACATCAGGAAGTAATGACTTCGGAATAACGACATTGTCGAGTTGACGGTCAGTTTTGACTGCATCACAGGCAGCTTTTATTGACTGCCATAGCTCATGTGTGATTCCTGTTCCAATTTTCGTAACTGTCAGAAATTTGTCTTGCTTGTCATCGTAAACGCCAGCAAGCAAGGCGCCAATACCAAATTGGGCAAGTTTACCTTCACCACGATAATAGCCGAGTATGACTACGTCTACAGTATCTGCGAGATCCTTTTTCATGGCTTTTTTATATTTCAACCAATCGAAGTTTCGCGTTCCTGGGGTATAAAATGAGTTCGCATCTTTAAAGATAACACCTTCCAAACCTTCAGAAACGTATTCGAGAAAAATTTTTTCTGCTTCTGTTACTGTGGATGGATAATGAATTGGCGTCTTCACGATTGTGGATTGAATATCTTTATTTTCATCCAAGAACGACAGTCTTTCTTTTCGCTCAGATAAAGGAAGCTGCATTAAATTTTCACCATTAACGAGAAGCAAATCAAATGAAAATACTTTTACTGGAACTTCTGTTGCCGCATCTCCGACATCGTACTTGCGTTTCCGTGTCATCGTTTGTTGGAAAGGCAAATATTCTTGGATTAAGTCATTGTATCCAATAACTTCACCGTCAAGGACTATTGTTTCAACTTTTACACCATGTTTTTTTTCATATTGTTCTGGCAATTTCTTTGCGGCAGCAACAACTTCGGGGAACATTTCTGTCATATCTTCAAGATTTCGAGAAAACAACATAACTTTGCAGTCTGCTTCTGGGATTTCAGGTAATGCAAACATTGAGATTGCCATTTGTGATTCTGATTCGTTGGCATTTTGGCTGGCAATAAAATTCTTCTGCCACACTCGTTCGGCATAGACGTTTTCAAGAAGTTTATCTTTGAATACATGGATCTGTATACGCAAGCCGTCATATTTTGGCTCCTCTAATGGTGTTGGGATACGCTCGTAAATTGATTCAATCGAATCTTCTCGTTCAACTAGCTTTGCAGAAACTGGAATCCCCGGGGAGAAAAGTGATTTTGAATATGCTTCAGCTCCATATTTTTTAAATAAGAAAACTGTATGACCAATATCACTACAATTTGCGTATAGCTGTTTAAGTAAATCACTATTTCCGTCCTGTAGTTTTCCGACCGCCTCAATTATGGTACGTTCACTTGCTCCAAGTCGGAGCTTTGAATTCATAATTCTCAGTGTATACTTGCCCGCTAGAGGTGACGTTGCTTTTAACAAATTAATTATTAATTCTTGTTTTTTTAGTTGTGAACCCGTTCCTTTAGTTAAAGCAATTTTCCACAAACTTTCGTAATAATTTTCAATAGATAGAGTAGAGGAGGTTGTCGTTCCGAATTTTTCCCAAACAGAGCCTATATCTCCATACATTGTTAAGTCATTGCCAATATCACGACCGAGTAGTTTCTCAACGACAGCGCGTAGGGTTTTGTCTGAAAGTTGAAATTCAATTGAGATAAACTCCGGTACAATTCGACCTATTATTAAGTACGAAACGATGGCTGACTCTTCAGGAGTTGCACGTGAATAAAAATCAGTTAATAACGCCTGCATTTCAAGCCTTTTCGGTGTGGCTTCTATCGCTGAAAATAGGCTACTTATCTCTGTCATCTGCATATTCAATTATACCTGTTAATCGAAATTATTCCTACTTGACGTACTATGGGGATTAGCGTAAATTTAAGTAATCATTTTTTATTTTCCATAATGCAAAAAACATCAAAGAACAACAAAAAGACAACAACAGTGGTAGCAGTTGCCGTATTGGCATTAGTAGCCGTCGCTATTCCTCTTTATTCTTA